>JAJFKH010000030.1 GCA_021773305.1 Gammaproteobacteria bacterium
TTCGGCGCATCAGGATGGCTGTGGTTGCGTTAAATTGCATTCATGCTTCACTGAAGTTAAAAATAACCCTTCATGATCGTGTTGGATCTGTAGCTAAGTCATAAAGGTATTTTTTTAGGGGCTTAGGAAAAATTAAATAGAAGGTGAAAAATGCTGTCAAGTCTTTTTTCGTTTTATTTTAAAATTAATTCATAATGGGGTGTAAGTAGTTACCTTTATAAATCATAATAACAACGAGAGAGCATATGTTACCTAAGAAAATACAACAATCTACTTATTACCATGGCCCCATGAGTGATGAGGTTATAGAGCAAATACTGCGTGCAAAACGAGGAGTTTATCAACATAGTAGTATTTATATTATTCATTCAGAATTTTCTGAGGAAAGCCTTTATTTGACTCTCTTAAAGGATAATTCTTTCCAACGTTTTCCCTTAACTTTGAAAGGGCTTGATGGGGCTGTGAGTTTAATGTACTATCCAAATAATGTAGAAAAAGTGCTGAATTTTAAAAATATTGATATTATAGCGATGCAAGCTGCCTATGGAGTGCTGACAGAATTATTGGGTAGTGGAGCTGTTGGTATCAAGCGTGTTCCTGATTATATTAAAAGCCACTCTTATTATCATGATATTAGCCGTACGGATGCAGAAACTATTTTGCAAAACGAACCGATGAAATTTATTATTCGAAAATCAAGTGATCCGGCAGCGATTGCTGTGAGTTTTACGCAAGCTAGAAAAAACAAACGAGTCATTGTACATGGTAAATATACCATTTCTAGCGAAACTCAGGTTAACTTTAAAAACCAGACGATTGATTTGGCTGACCTCCCCAAAGTCGTGGCTAAAAGCTATGGGTTACAATCTCTACGCTCAATTCATACTCGTAAGACATCTATCTTGGAAAAAGCGATAGTCGATAAAGTTGAAAGCGTAAAAAATAATACGATATTTGATTATTGTTATGGGGCAAATAAACTTTGATTGATATCGTGTTTGTTTGAAAAGATACAAAATCGTGGGGGCCTGTTAGGTTCCCATAGCAAAAAGTTTCCTGTTTCCCCCCAGTCGCCTAATACATACCGTGTGGCGGTGCTATCTTCTAACGCGACAGCGTGAATATTAAGTCGATGGGTATGTCCATGTATTAATATTGTCGTCTGGTGTTTTTTCATTATGCTGATAACCGTATCTTCATTAACGTCCATGATTTCAGGATCTTTCATGAAGCGTTGATGGTAGTGGCTTTTCATGCGTAAAAGATAAGCCAATCCCCGGCGGAACCAGAGGGGTTTTTTTAGTATATCCTGTTGAAATGTCTCATTGTAGACTCGTTTTAAATAAGCCATGAATTTTTTATCATCGGTGCAGAGGGTATCGCCGTGCATTAGCAGTACAGATTGACTGTAGAGTTCAATGACAGTGGGGGTTTTTAAGAGCGTAACATTCGCTTCATTGGCAAAACTTTCACCTATTAAAAAATCTCGGTTGCCGTGCATAAAGATTATTTTTACGCCAGCATGGCTGGTTTGATGGAGTTTTTGAATAATGTTTCGATGAAACGGGTTGGGATCGTCATCGCCAATCCAAGCTTCAAATAAATCCCCTAAAATGTAGAGAGTCTCCACATTCCCTGGGATCGCTTCGAGCAGTTCCAAAAACCGCTCAGTAATGATAGGTCGATGGGGTTGTAGATGCAGATCGGAAATGAATAGAGTGATCATTTATTGCTCTCTCGGTGTTTTTTACCTAGGATTATGATATAGTTTTCCATCCATTAATTAAAGTCACTGGATTTATGAATAGTCAAAAAATAAAGCTGCGGTTTTGCCCCAGCCCCACAG
Source organism: Gammaproteobacteria bacterium (assembly GCA_021773305.1). Classification (GTDB taxonomy): domain Bacteria; phylum Pseudomonadota; class Gammaproteobacteria; order UBA1113; family UBA1113; genus JAJFKH01. The sequence goes on from JAJFKH010000030.1 coordinate 1,847, forward strand.
GATTAATGCATTTAGGTAATACACGGACAGCCCTTTTTAATGGGCTTTATGCCCGGCATACTGGTGGTGTGTTTTTGCTGCGTATTGAAGATACGGATCAAACTCGCTCCCATGAAGAATACACCGAGCAGCTGAAAGAAGATTTGCAGTGGTTAGATTTGTCCTGGCAGGAAGGGCCTGATGTGGGGGGAGATAACGGCCCCTATTGGCAATCCCAGCGGCAAGGGATTTATGATAAATTCTATGATCAATTAATGGATAGTGGCCTAGCTTATTCTTGTTTTTGTACTGAACAGCAATTAGCCTTGACACGTAAGTTACAGCGCTCTTCTGGGCAACCTCCAAGATATCCTGGCACTTGCCGACATTTATCTCAAAGTGAGGTGGAGGAGAAAATTTCGAAAGGGTTAAAACCCACTTTGCGCTTTAAAGTGCCTAAAGATAAAACAGTTTCCTTTAATGACCTTGTTAAAGGCCAACAACAGTTTGCTTGTAATGATTTGGGTGACTTGATTATTCGTCGTGCGGACGGTACTGCGCCTTTTATGTATTGCAATGCGATTGACGATGCATTAATGGGAGTGACTCATGTACTCCGAGGCGAAGATCACTTAACCAATACCCCCCGGCAAATTTTAATTTTAGAAGCCTTGGGATTAATGGTGCCGACCTATTGTCATCTTCCTTTGATTGTCGGGGATGACGGAAGCCCTTTTTCTAAACGCCACGGAAGCCGTAGTGTCAAGGATTTACGGGAAGTTGGTTTTTTACCTTTGGCTATTACTAATTATTTGTCTCGTTTAGGTCACTATTACGCTGACACGCAATTTATGTCCTTAACTGGATTAGCGGAGCTATTTGCCATTGATAATATCGGTACAGCTCCTGCTCGGTTTGATGTGGAGCAATTACATCATTGGCAACGGGAAGCGTTACAACATATTGATGAAAATCAATTATATCAGTGGCTTGATACTGTATTGCAACAGGTGCCCGAAGAAAAGCGTAAACTTTTTGCCGAAACGATAAAACCGAATATCCTTTTTCCAAAAGATGCCATGAGTTGGAAAGAAATGCTTTTTGAAAAATTGCCTGAATGTAATGACGAACAAGTCTTGCTAGTCAAAAATGCAGGGTGTGATTTTTATCAAACAGCGATAAAGGGCGTGGAGCAATTGGGTACTGATTATAAGGGGCTTTGCCAGTTTCTAAAAGATCAATTACAAGTCAAAGGGAAATCGCTGTTTCAGCCATTGCGTGTAGCATTAACTGGGATGCTTCATGGCCCTGAAATGGGTAATATTTTTCAATTACTCGGCCAAGAGGAATTAATCAAACGATTAAATGATGGGCTAAGTATAGCGAAAGGTGAATCAATATGTTAACTATTTATAATAACTTTTCTAAAACCAAAGAAGAATTTACACCCTTAGAAGCAGGTAAGGTGAAACTTTATGTTTGTGGAATTACTGTGTATGACCATTGTCATATTGGCCATGGACGCTCCTTTGTGGCGTTTGATGTGGTGACTCGTTATCTGCGTTATCGCGATTATGATGTGACTTACGTGAGAAATATTACCGATATTGATGATAAAATTATTGCTCGCGCCAAGGAAAATGGCGAAGCGTTTCAAACACTCACCGAACGTTTTATTACGGCGATGCACGAAGATTTTGCCTTGCTGGGAATGCTGCCTGTTGATAAAGAACCTCGGGCAACTGATTATATGCCACAAATGATTGATATGGTTCAGCGCTTGATTGACAAGGATTTTGCCTATGTGAGTGATAATGGGGATGTCTATTATAAAGTTGATGCATTTGAAAACTATGGTTGTTTGGCCCATAAAGATTTAGAAAGTTTACAAGCGGGAGCAAGGGTTGCTATTACAGAAGCGAAGCATAATCCTCTGGATTTTGTGCTATGGAAAATGGCAAAACTTGACGAACCCAGTTGGGAATCCCCCTGGGGAGCTGGGCGTCCGGGTTGGCACCTTGAGTGTTCTGCAATGTCGAATGATTGTTTAGGCAATCACTTTGATATTCACGGTGGTGGTTTTGATTTGAAATTTCCTCATCATGAAAATGAAATTGCTCAATCGGAAGCAGCTAATGGTGAAAAATTTGTTAACTATTGGGTGCATGTGGGCTTTGTGCAAGTCAATAGAGAAAAAATGTCAAAATCACTGGGTAATTTTTTCACAATTAGAGAGGTGACGAAGAAATATCACCCTGAAGTTTTACGTTATTTTATGATTTCAAGTCATTACCGTAGCCCTATTAATTATTCTCAAGAGTCCTTGGAGATTGCAAAAGGTGCTTTGGAACGTTTTTATAGCACTCTGCGAGATTTGCCCGAAGGCAACGATATCGTCGATACTAAATATGAAACACGTTTTATTGCTGCCATGGATGATGATTTTAATACCCCAGTGGCTTTGGCTGTCTTGTTTGATTTAACCCATGAAATTAACCGCCATCGCCAAGATGATAGTGTCTTAGCGGGCAACTATGGTTATGTATTAAGGCGCTTAGCGGGTGTTTTGGGAATATTGACTTTGGAGCCAGAAGTATTTTTGCACAGTACCTTGGATATTACAGAAGATTTGACTCAGACCGTTGAAGCGCTGATTGCTCAACGAAATCAAGCTCGCCAAGATAAAGACTGGTCTACGGCGGATGCCGTTCGTGCTCAGCTGACTACCTTGAGGGTCGAGTTGGAAGATACGCCCGATGGCACAAAGTGGCGGATAAAGTAAGCCTATCCTTGATGTAGCCTATCTGCGGCAATAAACGTATTGTGGAGTAGGGTTGTGACGGTCATGGGACCAACACCGCCAGGAACCGGGGTTATCCAGCTGGCCCTTTGTTTCGCCGCTGCAAAATCCAAATCCCCAACTACTTTGCCAGTAGGGAGACGGTTTGTACCCACATCAATGACAATGGCCCCTGGTTTGATCCATTCTGCATCAATGAGTTGATGGCGGCCCACTGCGGCAATGAGTAAATCCGCTCGTTGCACGTGGGATTTAAGATCTCGGGTTTTGCTATGGCAAGTAGTAGGTGTACAGCCTGCCAGCAGTAATTCTAAGGTCATGGGTTTGCCCACAATATTTGAAGCGCCCACGATGGTGGCATCCAGCCCAGAAATGGAAATATCGTAGTATTTTAACAGGGTGATGATTCCGTAAGGAGTACAGGAGCGAAGTTGCGGTCGTTTTTGTGCCAACAATGCAACATTATAGGGGTGAAATCCATCGACATCTTTATCCGGATGAACAGCATCGAGGACTTTATTGGTGTCAATATGAGGGGGTAAGGGAAGCTGGACGAGGATACCATCAATATGGGGCGCGCCATTAAGTTTGTTGATCAAGGTGAGGAGATCCGCTTCAGGTGTTTCTTGAGGAAGATCGTAAGCTTCTGATATAAATCCAATTTTTTCACAGGTTTGGCGCTTTTTGTTGACATAAAGCATGGATGCAGGATCGCTACCCACAAGCACCACCGCAAGGCCCGGAGGGCGCTGGCCATTGGCTAAACGGACTGCTACTTTTTCTGCCAATTCCTGTTGCTTTTCTTCTGCAACTTTTCTACCATCAATAATATTTGCTGTCATACTGTGCACTCTGCCTGTTGGATTTCAAGCCATTATTGTACGGCAGATAGTAATTTTTTCAACCAGAGGATTCTTATTGATTTTTCCCTCAAGTCTATGTAATATTCGTCCTAGCAGATTCGGGGTATAGCGCAGTCTGGTAGCGCGCCTGCTTTGGGAGCAGGATGTCGGGGGTTCGAATCCCTCTACCCCGACCAGTTTGCGCCCGTAGCTCATTTGGATAGAGCATCGGCCTTCTAAGCCGAGGGTAGCAGGTTCGAATCCTGCCGGGCGTGCCAATGCAGTGGTGAGCGTAGCTCAGTTGGTAGAGCTCCGGATTGTGATTCCGGCGGTCGTGGGTTCGAGCCCCATCGTTCACCCCAATTATATGGCAAATTTGAGACAATATTTTTTAAATTTTCCCACACTTGCTGAGTCTCATGCAGGGCCGCTCTGGAGTATCATGTCTAAAGTTTGACATATCTGTTTATTAATAGGTATGATATGCCCATTATAAATTAGATACTCTATGAAAGAGGCCACTATGTATAAAAATACTGAGATTCTCAACGTTGGTGATAAACGCAAATTTAAGTCAAAAGCTGGAGAACCCCCCATGAAAAAAACAAAATCAAATGAGCAAACTAGAAATTTTGAGCGTCGTTACCAGGCAGTAGAAAAGAAACTTGAGCAAATTTGCAGGCATTTGCCAGGTGTTAGTAGATTGCGCACAGAAGATCTTTATTATACATTTTTCAATTTGCAAACATATAATGGTAAGGATTTTAATTTGCTTGAAGGAAGTCTGAAAATTTTTCGGGCAATTTTAGAAAAATCATTTGTACAGCTTTCGAGCTTAGCATCGCTTGATGCACCTTCTAAATTTTTAGTTGATTATATTAAATTTGTTCGTCCTCAGATTGAAAAATTACTGGTGATTTCAGATAAAAATACTGAAAGCAAAGTATGGTATGAGTTAGACGACTATATGGAGTTACTCATTGCTTTTCAAAAAGATGTTCTTATAGGCAAGCTGCCGGTAGCAGCTTTTGCAGCGATATTAAATAGTAAAACATTTAACCAAAAAAACAATGAATTGCAGTCTCAGCTTCAATTTCATAAAGTTGTTAAATCCAGCCCAAGCGAAAATCCAATAGAAATTTTAGCTCAAAAATCACAAAGGCCACAACCAAGTCCAGTGGATGTGGTAAGTGATGCTGAGTTTCAACAAGTATTTAGTGAACTTTCTCAACTATTAGATGCTGAGGATTTGTCTGTTCCTGACAGTATGTATAACATGTTAAGTGAGTTAGAGGCATATTTTATGCCGGTAGTTTATTTTCTGGCGACCGAAAATAAAAAAGCTGTATTAGAGTTAATGGAGGCGATAATAAAGGTTATCAAGGATAAAATCGTTATTTCGATTAATAAAACTGAACAGTATAAGGAAATATTGGCTTCTATAGACAGTAAAAAGCTGCTTAAAATGTCTGATTATTTTCATCAAAATAACAATTTATGTGATGATATTAATGATATAAGATTTTTTATTGAAACATTGCCAATTTTGGTAAATTTTAATAAGGAGGTTACTCATCAATTATCAAGTTGGATTCAACAGATTTTTTTAGAGAATGATAATGATGTTCTTTTACAACGCATAATAACCATTAAACTAAAGCAACTTGAACTTTTGATAAATATCGAACTTAAACAAAATAAGTATTTTTTTGAACAGTTAACAGATTTCGATAGAAAACATCTTGATTTCATTATGAATATTTCCCAGAGCGAGGTTGATACTTTGGTACAAAAAAATCAAAGCAGCGTAAAAGTATTAATAGACATCTATGAAATTATTACTTTTTTTAATACTATATTGGTGAGAATCGAAGAAAAAATAACGCAAGGAGACTCAATTATAACTGGCTCCTTGGGAGATATGCAAGAAGGATATTTACAAGTACTGAATAATATTTCGGTAACGTCTCAGAATTATGTTTCTAAAATGAGTAAATTAAAAGAAGTGCTAGCTAAACTAGCTAAATTTGAGTCTTCGCCCACTTCGGTATTCCAGTCGAGTAAAGAAAGTTTAATTAGGGTGATTAGCGACTACTCAAATAGGTTAGTAGACAATAGTGAATTTGATAAGTTGGGAGAGTTAGCAGAACTTGCCGAGCGTGTAAGGGGGGCCAACGAGAGTACGCTGGGTATTTTGTTAACAGAATTTCAAAATATAAAAAATCCAAGTGCACAAGAGACAGCGTCTTCAGCGTTTGTAGTGGCAGAACAATCATTTTTCAATACTGCGAATATGGTATCTCAAGAAAATTTGACAGACAGGGAACTTATCGCTATATGTAAGCGATACCAGTCGCGATCGTATTTGGTGAATTTGCCATCATCTGTGCGCCTTGAACAATGGCGCACAGATTTTACAGCATTGGAGTCTCACCAAAAAGATTTTTCACCGCAAATTTGTGAAAAATATCATGGTCTGAAGATGATACTTGAAATACCTAATGAAATTTTATTGGAAACTGATGAAATTGAATCATTTTTTGAAGTGAATGAAAAACTATTGTTTGAAATCTGTGAGGATCTTTGCCAGTTTAGAAAGATAAAACTAGTAGATCATCCCGATGATAACATCACGGAACTTGTGGCAGGTATAACAATCAGTAGGGAAATTGAGACGTCAAATGCTAATGAGGATAGTGTCCTTGAATGGACAGCAGTGGGACTTTAAGGTGCGCAATTAATTTCCGTTTTGTTCAAAGATGAGTGCAAGATAGGTGTCAGCCTACCGCTGATGTGCCGCGACTTGTTCCTGAGAGTTCGACATGAAAATAAGAAAATTATTTATTAAAAACAATGGGTTATCTAAAGAATGCAACGAATAAAGAAGAAAATCTTCAAAATATCGTGTAAAGAGTGCTTCCAAGCATGATGCTTTACCGAATTATTCGATCTTTTTCTGGATGCTGCGAACGAGCCGCAGCACGTAGGGGTGGGTTGTTGGGGGGATCAATTAAATCGGCGCTCGACATGCTCACTAATATTAGCTGTATTAGCTTTTTAACCCTGTCTAGCGGGCTTTTTGTCTTTAAGTAGAGGCGATTTTTGCAGATCTATCTTAAGCTTTTCCCCCTATCGCCTACGTGCTGCAGCTTGTCCGCAGCATCCAAGAATAAATAGTGATATTCGTGACGAACTCTCAGGACTTGTTCTCGGGATCCAGGTAAGCTATACCCATTAACTTAGTAAAAAATCAACGATCCTTTCTCCATAGCCATCTAATTGCCTGTGAAAGCGAGCTTGTTCATCTGGAGAAAGATTTATATAGTCCTTTAATGTTTTAACTTGGGGTAGGTGAGGGCGAGACATCCCCGGGTGGGAATTAATTTCAATGATCCAGGGCTTTAAATCTGTGGTAATAATAAAATCAAATGCGACTTCGTACAAGGTTTTCAAAAATCGATTACCAAGAGGTTTTATGACTTGGTAAGCTTTTGCTTTAATATTATCGATAACGTTTGCAGCATCCTTTGTTTCAAGTAGGCGTTGAAAAAATTTTTCACTTGCACAAATATCTCCTCCTTGATGGGTATTACTCACATCACTTTTTTCTTCGGCTAATAGTATCATATGGTAGCAATGCCATGTTTGACCGTCATTCAGCATGATGACTCGACAGGTAAAATGACGTTGTTGCCAGGTGAGACAGTTTAAACCTTGTTGAATAAGGTACGTTCTACCCTGGGTTAAGGTTGCTGCTTGCTGAAGAAGACTATCTATGTTGGCATATTCAAATTGTTCGGCTTTTTTATCATTATATTGGGTCATGCGATAAGTGTTTTTTTGCTTTGTTATGACGATAATGCCATTTCCCATTCTACCCGAGCGAGGTTTTAAAAATATTTTATCTGTATTTTTCAGTAGGATTTGGATTTGTTTGGTAGGGCTATCTAATTGTTCTGTTTGAGGCGATAATGTTTTATCTATACTATAAAGAAAATCATAGTTGGTCATTTTGTTTTTTGTAAAAGGAATAAAGTCATAACTGGGAAATACAGTGACTTTCTGTTTCTCTACGTAACGTTTAAATGCATCATAAGTAATTTCATAACGTTTTTGCGCAGATATGGTGCCTGAGTAGTAATTAGCAATTCGCTTGGGAATGGGAGCCATGGTTTTAACAAAAGTGTTATTTTTTAGATAGTAGCCATTGACCATGCCTGTTTCAATATTGAGATGTTTTGGACTAAAAATTAGTAGTTTATGCTGTTTTTTTTCAAGGGCCTTTACCATCGGGATAATTCGGTGGAGTAAAAATGGAGTGTGAGGCACAGCATTTAAACTGTTTAAGCGACAAAGAAAGCCAATATCCATATTGTTACCTCAAAGAATAGCGAAAACAGTCCCTAGTGTGATCATTTACCATACCTACGGCTTGCATAAAGGCATAGCAAATCGTTTTACCGACAAAAGAAAAGCCTAATTTTTTTAAATCTTTTGCCATTTTTTCCGATTGTTCGGTGAACGTTGGAATATCTGACAACTGATCCCAATGATTATTGATGGTTTTGTTGTCTGTATAGTGCCATAAAAAATCAGTAAAACTACCATGGTTTTTTATATAAGCGGTATAAGCCTTTGCATTTGTGATGATCGCTTTGATTTTCAGTCGATTACGAATAATAGCTTCATTCTTTAGTAGCTTAGTAATATGGTTTTCATTGAAGGTAATGATTTTTTTCGCATCAAACTGTTTAAAGGCTTTTCGGTAGGCTTCACGTTTTTTTAGAATGGTTAACCAATTTAGTCCGGCTTGTTGGCCTTCAAGGTTGAGCATTTCAAATAGTTTATGTTCGTCACGCAGGGGAATGCCCCATTCATTATCGTGGTAGTCGATGTAGAGTGGGTCATCTGTGCACCAGGCACAGCGTGTTTTATCAATAGGGCTGGGCATTATTTTGTAACCAACTTGTCCAGCAGCGGTTGATTACACTGGATAAACTACGAGAAAATTTTTCTGTGAGATGTTTTTTATGCTCATATTTGACGTGGTAGAGAGCGGCGTGTTGGCAAGCTTGCTGTAGGTAATCGTCACTGGTGATAAGCTCATCCACTAATTTCAACTCGATGGCTCGGTTTGCTAACCAATGCTCACCCGTTGCAATGGCGTTAATATCGAGCTGAGGACGGTAATCCTTTACATGAGATTTAAATTGTTGATGGACTTCTTCTAATTCTTCTTGGAATTTTTCTCGGCCTTTATCTGTATTTTTGCCAAATAACGTGAGTGTGCGTTTGTATTCCCCAGCGCTCATCTGTTCAAAGTCAATGTTATGTTGCTCAAGATAGCGATTGAAGTTGGGGATTTGCGCGAGGACACCAATGGAGCCAATAATGGCGAAGGGTGCTGCGAGAATTTTATTTGCTACACTTGCCATAAGGTAGCCGCCACTGGCTGCAACTTTATCAATGGCACAGGTAATAGGTATGTTTTTTTCACGCAACCGCACAATTTGTGACGCAGCAAGGCCATAGCTATGGACAAGTCCTCCAGGGCTTTCAAGGATGAGTAACACTTCATCATCTGTCGTTGCGGAGGTGAGGATAGCAGAGATTTCTTGGCGTAGGCTTTCCACCGCTGTTGCGCGCACGTCTCCCTGAAATTTTATGACGAAGATGCGCTTTTCAAAGAGATCTGCTGAGTTGGTTTTATTTTTTTTCTTGATTTTTTTGAAGGCTTTTTTGCTTAGAGTCTCTCTTTGGATCTGGAGAGCCATTTTTTCATATTGTTTATTTATTTTACTAATGATCAGGCGGCCTTTCTCCCTGAGTTTTCCTTTGCTTGCCAAAGCTAGCATTCCAGCGAACAAAAAGAGTACTGCCATGACAAATGTTACAGCCTTCAACAAAAATATTCCGTATTCAATTAAATACTCCACAAGATAGATCTCCTAGCCTTAATACACCATGTGGAGCCATTCTATCAGAAAATTGCGGATCAGTCTGAGTATATTGTCTTGTTATTTGATACAAGTTTGGTCATAATGGGCGGCGGTTAATAGAGTGTGGACGTGAGAGTTTTTTATGCAGATAACCCCATTGAATCAACTTCGAGGACAGCATCTTGAAGCTACCCTTGGAGAAGCCTGCATCTTCTCAAATGTGAATTTTAACCTTGAAAACGGGCAACTGTTACAAGTGCTAGGGCCAAATGGGGCAGGAAAAACCAGTTTATTGCGCTTAATTTGTGGTTTATTACCCCCAACTCAGGGCCAAGTTCTGTGGGGAGATGCCCCCATTGAAAGCCAGCGAGAAATATACCATCAAGAAATGACATTTATTGGGCACAAAGCGGGCATGCGCGAGACTTTATCTGCGGTAGAGAATTTGCAAATGGATTGTGCCTTAACCGGTGGAAATTCTGAGGCTGCCATTGAGAGTGCTTTGCAACAATTAGGTTTGTTACAGGCAGCAACAATACTCGTGCGACAATTGTCCGCAGGTCAACGGCGGCGTTTAGCGCTTTGTCGGTTGTTGCTTGGAACCGCTGTACTGTGGGTGCTGGATGAGCCTTTTTCGAATTTAGATAAGGATGCCTCGACATTACTCCATGGATTCATCGAACAGCATGTGCAACAAGGGGGAATGGTGATCTTAACCTGCCATCATGATCTTGATTTTCCTCATTTACCCATTGAATATCTGAGGTTGGAGTAGCATATTATGGCGCTTTACAAATTATTTCATTATGAATTATTAACAGCGAAACGATCCCTGCATGAATGTCTTTATCCCATTATGGTGTTTGGTTTGATTGTGACGTTATTTCCTTTATCGGTGAGCACCGATCCTAAGACGCTTTCCATGATAGCTCCTGGCGTGGTGTGGGTGGGGGTTTTGTTAGCCTGTTTACTTTCCATGGATAGATTATTTCGTGAAGATTGGGAAAGTGGTTTTTTAGATCGGATGTTATTAAGTTCTCAATCTTTGAGCGTGCTTATTTTAATTAAGCTTTTAGCCCACTGGGTTGTGCTAGGATTACCTTTGATTTTGGTGGCTCCTCTATTAGGATTATTTCTGCATTTAACATACCAGGCGGAGCTAGCACTGGTGGTGAGTTTATTATTAGGAACTCCTATTTTAATGTTGATTGGTGCGATGGGAGTGGCCTTGACCTTAGGGTTGCGCAACCAGGGATTATTGTTGATGATTTTGGTTATCCCCTTTTTTATTCCTGTGCTGATATTTGGCAGTAGTGCAGTAGGATCTGCAAATCAACAACTGAGTGTCACAGGACAGTATGGTTTTTTAGCGGGATTGCTATTACTGAGCTTATGCTTTGTACCTTGGACGATTGCTGGAATATTACGGATTGGAGTAGCGAATTAAATGTGGCAGTTTTTGCATAAATACGGATCGCCTAAAATATTTTATTTTACGGCAGGTCGATGGTTTCGTTGGCTAGCGCTACCAAGCTTGTGCTTTTTGTTAATAGGACTTGTGGGTGGTTTAGCCTTTGTACCAGAGGATTATTATCAAGGAGAAGGCTTTCGTATCATTTATATCCATGCGCCCTCAGCTTTTTTGGCCATGGGTATTTATAGCATGATGGCCATTTCTGCGGTAATTTTTTTAGTATGGCGCATAAAAGTCGCGGCCATGTGGATTTGTGCGAGCGCTCCTATTGGTGCGTGGTTTAGCTTTTTGGCACTGTTTACCGGTGCTATTTGGGGAAAGCCTATGTGGGGCACCTGGTGGATATGGGATGCGAGGCTAACATCGGCATTGATTTTATTTTTTCTCTATTTAGGTTTTATTGCATTGCAATCTGCAATTACGGATAGGCAGGTGGGTGATAAGGCTAGTGCTATTTTGGTGTTGATAGGAGTGGTGAATCTACCTATTATCCACTACTCGGTTATTTGGTGGAATACGTTACACCAGGGGCCAACTATTTCTCGCTTGCAAAAACCCGCGATGGATCCGAGTATGGTTTACCCTTTGTATGGAATGATTATTGGATTGTTTTTATTTTATTTTTGTATTGCCATGTTGCGAATTCGTTGTGAAATACTTAAAAGGGAAGGGCGATCACGATGGGTTGAGGATTTGGTTCGAGAAAAAATGGCTCGTTATCGGTTGTGAGGAAAAAATGATGGCAAATACAATAACGAATTTTTTTCATATGGGAGGGTATGGGATCTACATTTGGATTTCCTATGCCATGGGATTATTGGTGATTGCTTTAAACTTGTTATTACCCTTATGGCAACATCAAAAATTAATAAAAACGATTAGCAAAAAAATTCAACAACAAAGAGATGTTCATGAGACCTATTCGTAAAAAACGCCTGCAAATTATTTGTCTTATGGTGTTGGCCCTTGGAGGAGCTGTGGCTTGTATTCTTTATGCGTTAAAGCAAAATATTAATGCTTTTTATACGCCCAGTGAGCTTATCCAGCAGCAGATTGTTGCCGGACAAACCATTCGCATTGGAGGGATGGTTGCCACAGGAAGCGTTAAGCACAGCGAGGATAGCTTAGATGTTGCATTTTCTGTAACAGATTTCACTCATCAATTACCGGTGACCTACACGGGTGTGCTACCTAATTTATTTCGCGAAGGAAAAGGGGTTGTGGTTCAGGGGCAATTATCCTCACAGGGTGCTTTTGTAGCAACTCAAGTATTAGCCAAGCATGATGAAAATTATATGCCTCCTCAGGTTGCAAAAAAAATGGCTAAGGCAGAGGCATTATGATCCCTGAATTTGGTTTGATGGCGTTAATCATGGCCTTTTGCTTTGCGATGGTGCAAAGCCTTTGCCCTCTTGTGGGAGGGATTTACGGGCAGCGAGGTTTAATTGTTTTAGGTCGCCAAGCCGTGATTGGGCAATTTTGTTGTTGTCTTGTTAGTATTATTTCGCTGAGTTATGCCTTTATTTATAGCGATTATTCGGTTATCTATGTCCGAGAGCACTCGGATCACAGTTTACCCCTGTTTTACCGAATCACTGCGCTGTGGGGTGGGCATGAAGGTTCTTTATTGCTTTGGGTAACCCTACTCAATGGCTGGGGAATGTGGCTAGCGTTACGCACTCGCGATGTGAATGAAAATTTTATGGCTAAAATATTTTGCACCTTAGGCTGGGTGAGCAGTGGATTTTTGTTATTTTTACTGATGACATCCAGTCCCTTTGCCCGAGAATTTGTTAATCTGCCTCTGTCAGGTAAAGATCTTAATCCTATTTTACAAGATCCAGGTTTAGCTATACATCCACCGATGTTGTACATGGGGTATGTGGGATTTGCCATTGCCTTCGCCTTTTCCATTGCAATTTTAATTGAAGGAAAATTTTCACGGGAAACTGCCACAATGCTCAGGCCTTGGGTTCTCGGTGCATGGGGATTTTTGACCTTGGGCATTATTTTAGGTAGTTGGTGGGCTTATCATGAATTAGGTTGGGGTGGCTGGTGGTTTTGGGATCCTGTGGAAAATGCATCCCTTTTACCTTGGCTGGTGGGCACGGCTTTGATTCACTCAGTGATGGCATGTGAAAAGCGTGGTGTACTTAAAAGTTGGGTGGTTTTACTTGGGATCATCAGTTTTGCTTTAAGTTTATTGGGGACTTTTTTGGTACGTTCTGGAGTGTTGATTTCAGTTCATGCCTTTGCAAATGATCCGACGCGGGGGACGTATTTGCTGTATTATTTAGCCCTTGTTATTTTATCTTCATTTTCTATTTTTGCTTGGCGAGGGCCAAGGTTAACCCGCGAAGGAAGCTTTGATTTTCTTTCTAGAGAGACTTTTTTACTGTTTAACAATCTCATTTTGCTGGTCATGATGGCTACAATTTTACTGGGAACTCTCTATCCTATGTTATTGGATGCTTTGCATTTAGGACAGATATCCGTGGGGCAACCTTATTTTAACGCTGTGTTTAAACCCTTGGCAATGTTACTGATAGGAGCCATGGCCATAGGCCCTTTATGCACTTGGCAATCAATGACTTTACAAAAATTATTGAAAAAAATAAGCAAGGCATTTGTTGTTGCTGCCATCATAGCACTCTTGCTGACGTATTTTATCTTTGATAAGTTTTACTTGATGGCATTTTTGGGAACATTTTTCTCAGTATGGTTATGCTTATCAACGTTACAATCGCTTTTTAAGAAAGGCTTTTCATTCTCCAGACTAAAAGAGCATCGTTCCATGATTGCAGCTCACTTGGGTGTGGCTTTTTGTGCCATGGGTGTGACTGTTACCAGCTATCATGGCATAGAGCGCGATGTACGTATGGCACCTCAAGAAACTGTTCAACTGGGCACTTACAAGGTAACTTTCGAATCAACCAGTCCCATAGAAGGGCCTAACTATTCTGGCATTGGCGCAAACTTTCATCTCACAAAAAATAATGCTCACGTGGCTAACTTGCAGGGTGAAAAGCGTTTGTATCATGTGAGCCAAATGCCATTAACTCAAGCAGCCATTAAGCCGGGATTATTTTATGATGTATACATTGCCTTGGGAGAAGTTCTTAATCATGGGGCTTGGTCTGTGCGAATTTATTATAAACCACTGATTCGCTGGATTTGGTTAGGAGGCTTGCTGATGGTTGCAGGTGCTGTATTGGGTTTACGAAGACGAGGTTACCGAAGATGAAACGTGCTTATTTGATCCCTTTTGCTGTCTTTGTTGCAATTGCTGTTTTACTCAGTAAAGGACTGCATTTGCATCCCGCAGAAGTTAAATCTCCACTTATTGGTAAGCCTGTGCCGAATTTTAGTTTGCAAGACTTGAACCAACCTGGACGTACGATGACTCAAGATGATTTAAAAGGACATGTTTCTTTGCTGAATGTGTGGGCTAGTTGGTGCACAACCTGTCTGGCAGAGCATCCTTATATAAAGGATTTTTCTAATTATCCTGACGTTCAATTTTATAGCCTTAACTATAAAGATACTGAGGATAATGCTATTCAATGGCTAAAAAAATCAGGTAACCCTTATATGAGTATTGGTTTTGACGTAGAAGGGCTTGTGGGAATGGATTTTGGTGTTTATGGCACACCAGAGGCTTTTTTAATTGATAAAAAAGGTATTATTCGCTACAAATATGTGGGCATGATTGATGAGCAAATTTGGGGCGATGAATTTCTTCCACGGATTAAGCTGTTGGTGACATCGTGAAAATATTATTTTTTTTATTTCTTTTGTTTTTTCAGTTAACCGGATATGGAATTCAAGATAATTATCCCTTTACAAATGAAGGGAAAAAGCAAGATTTCGTTAAATTAACCCATGAACTGCGTTGTTTAGTCTGTCAAAATCAGACCATTGCAGATTCTAATGCGCCTTTGGCAAATGATTTGCGCGGACAAATCTATCAACAACTTGAATTGGGGCAATCTATTGAAGAGATCCGTGATTTCATGGTTGTTCGGTATGGGGACTTTATCCTATATAAACCACCTTTGACGGTGCAAACATTTATGCTCTGGCTAGGGCCTTTTGTGTTATTAGGATTAGCGAGTGTGTGGGTTATTATTTTTATTAGGCGGCAGAGAAGATGATGATGATGGCCATGGTGATCCTATCGTTGAGTTTATTATGGTTAATTATTCCATTGCTGCGATATAAACAGCTTAAGTTGGCTGTCTTTTTGTCCGCCGGTGTGAGTGGGATTTTTGTCTTTTGCTATACAATCTGGGGTCATGGCGAACAACTTAATCGATGGCAGGGTGCTATTAAAAAGCAACAATCCCTAACAGCAGAATTTCGCAAATTGGGTACACCGGATGAAATTACGACAAAATTGAAAGAGCAATTACAAAACCAACCCAGTGATAGCCAAGGTTGGTTTTTATTAGGGAAATTATATTACACTGGGCAACATTATGCCGAGGCCCGTGATGCTCTTGAAAAGGCTTACGCATTAAATCCCAATAATCCAGCCTTATGTTTGCAATATGCCCAAGCCTTATTGTTTGCCGATGGGGATGCAGCCCAAGATGTGGCAGAGCAGTTGCTGCGTACTACCTTAAAAGTTGAGCGCAACAATATTACTGCGTTGAACCTGTTGGGATTAATTTTTTTAAGCCAACAGCGCTACTCAGAAGCCCTGACCCAGTGGCAGAAGATCGTCACTATTCTACCTCAAGACGATCCGGCTGCCAAAGAATACCAATTGGCTATTGATAAGTTATCCCATCAAAAGCCATTAAACCCGGGGATTTCAGGCCCATCGTAATTATCCGCGACGCTATTATCAAAGATTTTAAGCTCTGCTATTGCGATATTGGGTTCCCGCCCTTTGGGTACGTCCAGTTTTTGTATCTTCAAATTTTTAGTGGGAGTCAGTATCCCCGTGATTTTTCTTTGTATTGATCTTAACTGTTCGTAATTTAGAATTTCGTTATTAAAGAGTTCTTTTTGATTTGCAATCACTGCCTGTCCAAAATTTTTATTATTTTCAGTGATGTTTTTGAAAACATCAAAAGAAGGCCGCAACGTCAGTAACTGAATTAATAAAATCTGCGCAAAGCTATTGGGATCGGCTTTTGTGATTTTGCAAAATTCCACAAGCAATTTCCCTTTTTGTACATCAGACAGATATTCGTGATAATCTAAGTGATCTAAATTTAAAATCATCTTGTCAAAATCAATATTTTCACATTCTTTTACGGACATTAGCGCATCATGAATTTTGATCCCAATGGCAGGTAGAAACTGTTTGCCTTTAGTTGAAAAGACAAAGTTTCTGATAAGTTCACAGGGGTCATTTTTTCTTCGAATTATATCTGAAATGTAAGACTTAATATTTTTGCCAAAAAAGGCAGATGAAATATCATTGAGAAATTCTGGGTGCTGGTGATGAGATTCTGCTAGCCGGATGCGCTGTACAAATTCAAGGGACTTAAAAGTAGATTTTGTGTTGAGTAAGGCAGCGGCAAGGTTAGGATCGGTCAAGGCTATTTGATAGTAATCTTTTTTTATAGCTTCTGCATTTTTGTTTTGAAAGAGAGGATTAGGCTGTAAGCCTAAAATGGTTTGCGGCCCACCCATTTTCTCCATAATTTCTGGGGTTTGGTACAATGCAAATAATTGTTCGGCTGTCATTTTAGCTAGTTTTTCAGAAAGCTGATAGTTATCTTGCTGCATCACTTGAGTGATGGTTTTGATATAATTTTCATTATTTTTATTTGTTTGCATAAACTCAATGAGGGTATGGATATCAACCAAAGACAGTGCGTCAGGGTGGTGTTTGAAAAGCAGCTCTACTTGATGGTTAGATAGGCATTGGGTGACGGTATCAATCAAGGCTTGTTTGTTACTCTTGGTGACAGTGCTTATTATCGTAAATATAGCCTTAGCATTATCTTCCGTGGACTGTTCGATTAAATTTAATAATACTGCCGTATCATTAAACTCATTTTTATATTGCATCAAGACTGGCTGAGAAAACGTTGGGTTAGCTAATAAACTAATACTCTCTGGCAATTTCTCAATGAGCCATCGAGCAATATTTTGCTGTTGTTGAGTGAGGGTGTTATTTTTTTTGTCAATCAAAAGTGCTACAAATGTTTTTGAGTGTTTATGATTTTCGCACAACATTGAAAATAACTCAAAATCATCTACATCGCCAGGCAAATCGTTTTTTTCAATAAATCTCTCAGCAAAAGTTGTTAATTTTTCGTTGAAAATAGTTTTCAATAATTTTTCGGAACTAAACTTTTTCAATAAAGTCTCAATGATGGTAGGTGCTGTATCGATAACGCCATCTTCGATTTCAGTGTATTGTTCTAGCAATTCGATGATTTCATCTTCAGTACATTTGTTGATGAAGTCATCACTAATTAATAATTTCAGCATATCATCGGCGTTTAATTCTTTCACAGCATCCACGGAGGCGAGTTGAGGAAGGTATCCTTTTAAGTTGTCATTTTCAAGTTGGAGCAATGGTGTAATAAAGGCTTCTTCGGATTTGTACTTGTCACAAAAATGCTCGACCATGGAGGAGATATTTTCCCAATCAATCATAGGACTACTGTTGATTAGATTTTTGATAAATTCAGCGGCATCTTCAGGCGGTAGCGTGACAGAATCAACGAGGTTAGGCGTGTTATTCCAATGATTCATAAATGCCTTGAGGAAAGCTGGGCGATGTAGCATGATATTTACCGCATCTAAATTTCCAGTATTGAAGGCATTGTCCAGGTAAAACTGGATGAGATCGGGAAAGTTTTTCGCCAAATAAATATGTAGGCTATTTAAAAATGGGAATGTATTAAAAGGGTCTTTTTTTGTAATCGTTAACAATTCCTGCCAATATGCATCAGAACGACAAATGCTGGCGATGAGCTTTTTGTTTTTACATTGCGATAGATAATTGTAGTTATTTTTTTCAAGGTATGATAGGAATATTTTAGAGGCTCCTGTTGTATCAGAAGGACAAAGCTCATGGTCTAGCCATTGGTGCAAAAAAGTATAGTCTTTATTATCATGATGATCTTTTCCAACTTTCTTCAAAAAAGCTTCTTCAACGGCAAAAAATCTAAATATTTGTGATGCAATCCTTCTTCGAGTCGATGCATACAGGTGCTTTTTATCGGATAAATGATTGAGGACTTCAAAAAGTCTTTCTGGCATCGTTGCCAAACCTTTTTCTAAGACCGTAGGTAATTTTTCCGTAATATAGTCATCATTACGATAAGAGATTAGGTCAGCCAAATCGGCGGTGGTTAGGATGGCATTATCATTGTAGTATTTTGGAAGGGTTAGCACCGCAGTTGTTGCATCTTTATATTCTCCTGCGGTTTCGTAAATTTTTCCGGGATTAGTTGCTGTACCTTTTTGTATACTAGATATATAGAAATAGCGACCTTTGTATTGATTAGGATTTGTAAATGTATCTCTTGCCATGATGATGATCTCTTAGTTTATTTTGGAATGATGTTATTATATTAGACAAAAATTAAGAGAATATGAATAGATCCTTATTTGTTGAACTTCCATTGAGTCCATCCTTGGCAGGCAGGGAAGTACAGAGCGAGCATGATATTTTTATCCAAAGGAAAGCATTGAGCATACTGCTCTAATTGATTGTGATTCCTATCTCTTTGATTTTTAACGAAATTTTCTATACTATCTTCCTTTGGTTCGGATGTTTTATAGTCAATAATCCATCGAATATGATCTTGACAGAGGAAGCTCCTGTCAATGACAACATGCTTTATGGCCTTATTATCTTTGTAAGTCATGGGAATTTCGGCCTGGCTGTCTCTATGAGGCGCTAGTAACCATTGGCCCCTAGGATCGGCAAGCATATTTTCAATATGGCTTATGATAGCGTGGATTGCTTCTTGGAAATTTGAAGCGCCTAGTCCTTCTAACCTTAATTGATTGCCAATATAGATTTGCCACTGATCAAGGCTTTGTTGCTTCCAGTGTGCTATGCCTTTTAGGGTCAATTGATGGATAAGATGGTGGGTCACCGTACCGGTAATGTTGGAGCGGGTGTCAACTAATTCGCTATACTGGCTATTATCTACAATGTTGAGATCCCATGAGGATTGCTGCTTGGATAGAGGGCTTTTCATTCGCTTTAATCCAGGGAGTAACGTGTTAATGTCTTTGGCGGGGAGGGGGGGGACACTTTCCTGGATAAATGCCTCTGCAAATTGATTTTTTTGGCAAGGCCACAGATGGCCTAACAGACTATTTTGTCGAGGAGGGAGGATTTCATCTTCTTTAGTGGCTAATTGAGCGAGCAAGTATAACTTGTTCTTTGCTCGGGTGCAGGCCACATAGAGCAATCGTTTGATTTCATAAAAGGATTTAATGCTTTGTTGTTTGCGGACATATTGGTAGATGGGATCCGGGTGCAAGGTTGACTCAGGTATAGGAGCTAAAAGTAAATCAGCTCCTCCTGCTTCTTGAGGTTGTTCTATCCAAGCCAATAGTGGTGCCTGATCCATAGGAGGTTGCCGTTCCAAGCCAGGTAATATCACGGTATCAAATTCCAATCCTTTGGATTTATGGATGGTCATGACTTGGACTGCATTTTCAACCGAAGCAGCAGATGCATATAATGTCTGTAATTTTTTTTCAAACCGGGTGAGTTCTGGTAAATCCTGTCCTTGTTGATGTTGTTCTAGTAGGGTGAGGTATTGCTTTGCATCGTCAAAGTCCCCATGGACTGACAAATAACCAGGGCCGCACAGATCCTTCCAAAGAGTTTCCACCCAGTCTCTGAGCATTAAACGACCTTGATGGTTCATCGCCTTTTGTAAGGCTGGAAGAATAGCGTACACCCTTGTTTGGCCATCTAGGGAAAGTTGCTCGATGATGGATGGATTACTCAGCTGTTGCCAAAGGGTTTTTCCTGAATCTTGGGATAGTGTGAGCAAATCCGATAGTACTAAGCCACACCAAGGAGCACGAAGTAGTGCCAGCCACGCGGTTCTGTCTGCAAGATAAAGCAGCGCTCGGGTGAGATGCCAGAGATCTTGAATCACTGGACGATCACAAAGCGGCTCTATTTCCACTGCTTGGTAGGGAATTTTATGCAGTTGTAAAGTAGGTAATATCCCTGCTAAATGACTTCTGGATTTAACCAAAATAGCAATAGAGGCTTGCGGATCTTCGGCCTGTATTTTGCTAATGGTATCTACAATATAATCTGTACTGCTGGCTTCATTTTCTGAATCAAATGCACAAAGCTTCACATGTGAATCCATTGAAGATGAATTAAATGCTTGGGAAGCACTGTATTGTATGGCACCTTTTATCAGATCATTTGCCGGGGGAAATACTTGATGAAAGGTTTCATTGATCCAATTAACAAGGGTTGAGGTTGAGCGGAAGTTAGTTGACAAAATGATAGGCGTCAATGATATGTGACCCACTCCCTTTGCAAGCGCTTTTAAAAACAATCCAACTTCTGCTTGCCGAAAGCGGTAAATAGATTGCATGGGGTCGCCCACAAGAAATAATGTTCGCCCATCTTGAGGTTCCCAGCCGCAAGTTAATAGCTCTAATAGTCGAAATTGCGTTTGAGATGTGTCTTGAAATTCATCAATGAGAATATGTTGTATCGTATAGTCCAAGGCAAGAGAGAGATCCGTTGGGTTTTCTTCGCAGCCCAGAGATACCAGAGCTTGAGTAGCCATTTGGGAAAAATCCACTTGTCCTTTGTCACGAAACTCTACGGTCAATTGGGCCACAAGAACGGGTAAAATATCAACCAGTGCCTGGATCACAATCCATTGTTTAGGATCATATTGAGATGCTGGACATTGAATGGTGTCGCCAAGAGCCTCCAACAGTTTTTCATTATCTTGCTGCTCTAGAATCATATGCTGCATATGTTTTTTTAATTGACTAAATAATTCTTTTTCGCCTTCAGAGGTTGCACTCGAAGCTGCTGGAAACCCTAATCTTTTGTCTATTTGTTTGCGCCACTGTAAACTTGTGGTGAGAAATAATCGCCCTACAGCTTGCCAGAAAGCCAAATGTTCCGGTTCAAAATTGGGCAAAAATTCTATGATTTGGTATTTGATAAAAATAGATAAGGTATGATGTTCATCAATATTGCTGGCCACGAATAAAATAATCTGTAACAAGACATAGTCATCTATCTCAGATAGAGCATCCTCTAACTGCATGAGTTGTGCTTCAACAATATGTAATAATGCGCGATTAAGATGTTCTTTTGTCATACTGATGTCGGATGTGATATGAGGTAACCATTGCTCACGGCTTTCTAATAATTTGAGTAACAAACGCTTTAAACGTAGGTAGTCATTGTCTAGATGCGTCAGTAAGATTGCAATGGGATCTGTCCAGGGAAAATCGCCTTCGAGATCTTGTAATACGCTATCAATAGCGCTTTCGTATAGGATTTGGGGTTCTGAGTTAATAGCTGGCTGTACGCCAAATTGTGCTAACAGGGGAAGTTGCTGAGTTAATTGTGCGCAAAAGGCATCAATGGTCATGATTTTTAATCGATTTGGATTATCTAAAAGATCCCATTGAAGTTGTTTTGAGCGTTGTAGCACTTGATTTGCAAGCCGCCAGGTTTGCCATTCATAGCTATCTTGGGAAGGTTCCTTTAGCTGTGCCATTTGAAGTTTTGTGATAATCCGTGCACGCATTTCTGAAGCCGCTTTGTTCGTGAACGTTATCGCAAGAATTTCTTCGGGTTTTTTTTCAACGTTGAGGAGTAAGGTTAAAAAACGCTGCGTGAGTAATTCTGTTTTTCCTGATCCTGCCGGTGCTTGAACAATAAAAGATTGACGAGGATTTAACGCTTGTTTTCGTTGCTCTGCATCCTGTATAACTTGATTGTGGCTCATGTATTATCTTCCGGTTGGCGTTCATTGACACGGCAAAGCCCCTTTAAGTTGCAGTATTGACAACTGATCGTGCCATATTTTGGATCAATGGCTGCATAACCTTGAGCAATTTCCTCGCTTAGGGCATGCAAGTCATTTTTCCATAATTGCTGCTGTTCGAGCCAACTTGTGGCCGTTGTGATGGGTTGAAATTTTTCGAAGGGCTTGGCCTTAGGGATTGCATTTTCTACTTCACAAATTCCTTTAAATTGTGATTCGCCTTTGCGAATTTGTGCAAACAATGCTCCGGCAATATGACCGTCATAACTGATGGTATAGAGAGGGATTTGCGGATCATCTATACGCTGATCAAACCATCGGTGGGGCGTCACTCGTCCAGTTTTGTAATCAATGATTACAGTTTGACCTGATTCTAATTCATCAATACGATCCATTTTCAAGGAATAGGTTAATCCATTAATTTTCGAATTCACTTCATATTCTTCAAACTTCACCGCAAAAGGTGTACGCTGTTTTTCAATGCTTAACCAATCGAGGATTATCTCTGTGAGTCGCTGTTTTTCAAGAGCCATGAAGCGAGGTTGTTTATGGAAAATATTATTGTGATTAATTTTTTCTAGAGTTTCTAAGGTGAGTTTTTCCACTAAGGTTTGAAGCGCCTCTTGAGTGTAGCTTAATAGGGTTTGTTGATTCTGTAAGATCTCCCAGAGAGATTGTAATATTTCATGGAGTGTGGTGCCTCGCTGCCAAGCATCTAATCCTAAATGGGGGTCATCAATCTCGTCGCTTTGTAGTCGAGTTTCAGCAAAGGCTCGAAAAGGACAAGCGGCTTGCAATTGAAATCCTTTGGTACCACCGGGTAAATAGCTGCCATCAGGTAATGGGGTTCCATAAAAATCTTCAATCCATTCTGTGATAATGGACTCTGTTTGTATTGAGTCATTTATTTTAGGGTGCTTGGATTTGGGATATTGTGCCAAGAGAGGACTCATTAACAGCACTTCATCACCTTTGCTTTTAGGATAGCTATAGATAATTTCATTGGCCATGGTAGCAAATCGCTCCATCATTTGTTGACTAAAGCGTAGTTCTCGTTCAGCATTTGCATGGGGTATTTTATATTTTGTTTGTATGGTTCTGGGTATAAAGGGGTTGGGTTTTGCCATAGCAGGCCATTGGCCTCCATGCAAATCCATTACCCAAAGCGCGTCAAAATGATTACCCGCAGCCTCTAAGATCCCTAATACTTGGACAGGCGTATTGTCGGTTTTAATTTGAAACAGTGATGCTTGGCAAAGGCGTTTGAGTAATATCAACCCGCGATGATAAGTGATGGGTGTTTCAACATGCTCAAGCTGAGAAAAATCATGTAACAAATTCTGCCAGCGTTGGATTAATTGGTATTCTAAGCTGGCAATATGCCGATCTCCAGGCCAATTAGCTTTTTTGAGGATGAGTGAAAATTGCTGGCACCATTGGCTGGGTGACAGTTTTTTTGGCATATTTTTACGATATTCTTTTAACTCACTTACGGTTTTTTTGAGTTTTTCTAAGGATAGTGGACTGTTTTCAAGGTAATAAATTAACTCAGAAAAAGTTAATTGGATTTTACCTTCTTGGCGTAACTGTTTATCGAATATATGTCGAGATGACAATTCCATTTGTCTGTTGCCAAAATAAGGTGAGCGTAATAGATAACTGATTTTTGCCAAGTCGAATTCATGATTATCCACTAGGCTAAGAATAAACATAGCGCTTGTCATCAGTGGAAATTCAAGCAAGCCTTGCCCACCCGAAATATTAACCTTTGATTGAATGGTTTCTGAGTGAAACGCTATTTGAAACTGCCGTTCTATTTGATTGCGCATGGGTTGCAAGTTAGGCACCACACAGGCGATACGTTTGTGTGGATTTTTTTTGTGATTTTCGTAGGCCCATTGGGCCATGGTTATAATTTCTTCCTCACTATCCATAAAAGAGGTGCTATGGATGGTATCGCAAGGTTCTTTCAGCGTTTCGTTGGTGATGTGATAAGCGTTCTTTTTAAGTTGCTCTAGGATCTGTTGATGCAGGGGCGGGATTTCATCAAATCCCATGAGAAATAAATATTTTTTCTGTTTAATTTTATTATCAATAGCACCTGCTAAAACAATTTCGCCTAGGCTGGTTGAATCACATCCATTTTGATGTTCACATTGATCCTGAAATTCCATTGCCCAATGGTAAAATTGCTCGCTATCTTGTTGCTCAAAAAAAATCT
Organism: Gammaproteobacteria bacterium; assembly: GCA_021773305.1. Taxonomy (GTDB): domain Bacteria; phylum Pseudomonadota; class Gammaproteobacteria; order UBA1113; family UBA1113; genus JAJFKH01. The sequence continues at coordinate 26,078 of JAJFKH010000030.1, forward strand.
CTTTATCCATATCGAGTTGCCAGAGTTTAATTAATTTCCAAGCTTTGTAAGCTTTTTCAGCGGTAGCAAAAGGGCGCAGTAAAGGGATATCTTGGGCTTGGATAATTTTTTCCCATAACAACAGCACTTGATTGTCATTTAGCTGTTGTTTATCGGTATATCCATCGTCAAATAGTTGTAAATAACATTGCTCAATGAAGGTTCCCAAGGGCATAGCCATGAGAGAGGGCCATGATTGATGGCCTTCAGCAGCCATATGATGATCGTACTTTTCTCGTAGCTGGGTAGCCAAGCGCCGATTGGCTGTTAGGATGATGCCTGTGTCAGCGTATTGTTGTAGATTGTCCATTATGATCAAAGTATTTTCCCAGGTGCGGTCTGGGTATTTTACCGCAAGTTTTTACTCAGGCACAACTATGCTTAAAAAACTTTTTAAAACAACTTAAAAGCATAAGTTGCTTGGATATGAGCTGACTTAATGGTAGAATTTATACCAACATGTGATACCGGAGTCTTTTATGAATAAGCAACTAATTGTTTTTATTACTATTTTATTGAATACTACCTTAGCCTTAGGAAGCTTGTTGCCAGTAGAGCAAGATAATATTTCTGTATTTGAAAATGTTTCCCCGCTCGTTGTCAATGTCCACCGTATTGAAAATATCAGTAAACATGCTTACCAAGGCGTTGAAATTGAAGCAGGCACGGGATCGGGGATCCTGTGGGATCATCAAGGCCATATTGTGACAAATTATCATGTTGTTCATGGCGCTAAAAAACTGCTTGTGTCCCTGCATGATGGTCAGTCGGTTCCAGCAAAAGTGGTTGGCATAGAGCCAAGAAAAGATATCGCTGTTTTAAGGCTACTCCCCAAAGATAAAAAGTTAAATCTAGCCCAATATAAGTTGCTGGGCATTGCTAAATCTAATGAACTCCACGTGGGACAAAATGCTATCGCCATCGGTAATCCCTTTGGCTTGGATAGAACCATGACAAAAGGGATTATTTCCGCGCTTAATCGACGTATTCCAGGAGTAGGTGGGGTTACTATCCGAGATATGATCCAAACAGATGCTTCTGTAAACCCAGGTAACTCAGGAGGGCCGCTGCTAAATAGCCAAGGTGAGTTGATTGGTATGAATACGGTGATTTATTCAAACTCAGGTAACTCGGCAGGGATTGGATTTGCAGTGCCAGGAGATGACATTAAGCGTATCGCAGACCAGATTATTCAAAATGGCCATGTATTGCAACCGGGCATTGGGATCCAAGTGTTTCATAATCAAATCAGCCGCCAATGGGGGATAAAAGGAGTGATTGTGGGAGAGGTTATGCCTAAGGGGCCAGCTGCAAAGGTAGGGTTGAGGCCTACCTATCGAAACGGTTACGGTCATATCAATATGGGAGATGTGATTATTGCTATCGATAAGCAAGCAGTGAAAAATTATGATGATTTGTACAACATTATGGCGGAGAAAAAAATAGGTCAAATGATTGCGTTGACGATTGTCAGAGACAACAAGAAACAGGTGGTGAAATTAAAGACCGCGGATTTATCTAAGATTTAATAAAATATAATTAAAAGCATTAAATTGAGGTTTTTCAACAGGTTCTATGTGGACTTAGAGCTTGGGGTGAACCACTGTTGTAGGCAAAGAGTATGCCAAGATAAATTTTTTTAATTCATTGAATTTTAACAAAAAAATAGATCTCGGCTAAACTCAAGGCAATCTAATAAAAGCCCCCCAAGAATGGGTGTTAATGGCCTTAATTAAATAATTTTCCACAAACTTATCCACAGCTTCTGTGAATAACTATAAATCCATAAAAAACAATAAGTTAGACCATGTCAAGGTGATTTTCTACGGTATTAAAAAAACTGTATGGCTGCTAAACTTATAGACAGTGAATTTTAAATTAGATGGGTGCTCAGAGATGAAAAAAAAATGGAGATGGGTTGTTTTTCTCATGCTTGTGGGATTCGCTTCAACAAGCTTTTCTTTACGTTGTGGGACGAAACTTATTGACGAGGGGGACAGCATAACCAAAGTCAGAGGTGCCTGCGGAGATCCTACGGATTCCAGCAGCTATAGGGAATATAGTCCCTATGTGATACAGCACTATGGTGGTAGTGTACCACCAGCAGAAGAGGGTGATCTGATTGAGCAGTGGATCTATAATTTTGGCCCTCAGCGCTTTGTCTATATTTTAACGTTCCGTAATGGTCGGTTGGACGAGATTAAAACCGATGACTATGGGGATTAACGGAGTAATGGATAAATCGGCCCAGAATCGATTATGAGTCGATGACTTATGAATTAAAAGGCCATAACCCTAATATCTTGCCAACTCTTCTACCGAAGGTTTTGGAAATTCAATAGTAATCACCAATCCTGTTCCTGTGGCAGGAGCGCCCAGTTCAATTGTTCCGTGGTGAAGCTCCACAATTTGCTGGACAATCGCAAGCCCTAAGCCGCTACCGGTCTGCTTTGTACCCAGTACTCGATAAAAGCGCTCAAAAACCCGTGAACGCAATTCTGCTGGGATCCCAGGGCCATTGTCGGTAACTTGCAGTATAACCTGATCTTCTAACTCTCGAATAAGGACTTCTACCTTACAATCTTGTGGTGTATAGCGCACTGCATTATCAACGAGATTGCGTAATAAGATCCCGATGGCTGTTGCATTACCGAGGATCTGTATTTTTTCGTCGGGGCATATTAGTTCTAAGTCGATGCCTTTATCAATCGCTGTTGGTGCAATTTGCGTAATTTCTTCTACTGCAACAGAATGCAATTTCACAATATCAGTATCTTTTTCTGTATAGCCTTCATCGGGGACTATGCGACTTAATGTTAACAACTGTTGCACTACATGAGTGCTGCGATCAACACCGCGGATTAAGCGTTTTAATGCAACCACGCGCTCTTCGTTGTCAGCAGAGCGCAATGCTACTTGAGCCTGAGTCTTTAATACAGCCAAGGGGGTGCGCAGTTCATGTGCAGCGTCCGCCGCAAAACGCTTTTCTCGGTCAAAAGCACTCCGAAGACGCAAGAATAAACCATTTAGTTCATCAATTAATGCTTTAACCTCATCGGGAATTTCAGCTAAATCTACCGGTTCTAAGTAACTGGGCGCTCGATGGGAGACTTCATCTGTAATGTTTTTCAAAGGATGTAAGCCTTTTCCAACAATGACCCAAATAAGCAAGCCAAGTAATGGATAAATCAATAGCATAATGTAAATATCATCACGAGCAATACGGTGACCTAATTCAGCTCGAATATCATAACGCTCTGCAACGACAACGATAGCACCGGAGACAGGATTAATTGTGGTAAAGACGCGCCAGGGTTGTTTGTGGATTTTGGCAATGCTAAATCCTTCCTGGCCATCCGTTAAGGGTTCTAAGGGCGCATTCGCTGATTTAATTAAAAGATTATTATCTTTGTTCCAAATTTGAAATTGAAATTTATCTTCGTAACCATAATCGAAGGGATTTTCCATGGTTTCGTAATATTGCCGAGCTAATTTGGGCAAGGAATTCAATTGGTTTTGTATTTTAATTAAGTTGCGAGTATTCATATCATCACCAATAAGGGCCTGCATGGATAAACCCGATTGACTTAGCAAAGAGTCTAAGTGATGGTGTATATCTTTTGTATCGAGAATGTAGTTACCCACCACCGTTAAGGTAGTGGTAATGGTGATGGCTAAAAGTAAATTGATTAATAAAAATTTTCTTATTGAGCGGATCATTCGCCAGTCGTTTCTTGGGCCTTATCAGCTTTTTCAACCATGTATCCAACGCCTCGTATGGTTCGGATAAGAGCGGCACCAAATTTTTTACGAAGGTTATGAATGTGAACCTCTAAAGCATTGCTATCCACATCCTCATCCCAGCTATACAAGCTTTGGCTTAATTGCTCTCGGGATAGGGCGCGGCCTTGATTTTCGAGTAATTTGAGTAACAGAGCAAATTCCCGTCTTGGCAAATTCAAAGGTAAGTCGTCTAAAGTTGCCACATGAGATGCCGGATCAATCGTAATGTTTTTGTACTCAATAGCTGAGCTGGCTCGCTCAGCGCTGCGGCGCTGTAATGCTCTAAGTCGTGCGCAAAGCTCATCCAAGTCGAATGGTTTGCTCATATAATCATCAGCGCCAGCGTCTAATCCTTTGATGCGATCATCAATGGTTTCTTTTGCTGTGAGGATGAGCACAGGTACTAGAGAACCTTTTGCTCGCATATTTTGTAGGACTTTTAAGCCATCCATGCCAGGCAAGCCTAGATCCAGAACGACCATGTCAAAATTTTCCATTTTTAATGCTTGACTGGCTGATTCGCCATCTCTTAACCAGTCCACTGCATAGCCGTATTGGGTAAGGCCTGTTTTAACGCCTTTACCTAAATCTTCATCGTCTTCGACTAGTAATACTCGCATGGTTAATTACGCTCGCTTTTCTGTTCAAATGTTAACAACGTGTTACCTTAATAATCTAGTATGGATTGGGCCAGCATGCAATTTTTTATGATGCCCATCGCCACAAACTCCAGGAAAAGGTTAGTCTAGGCTCAGATTCTACCTAATAAATCAAATGGTTGGAAGAATTTTCTGACCTTTTCATTATTTATGAAGGAAATGTTATAAGGATGCTCGGCGTAAAATCGAGTAAATGCTTTGGTTGGCTCTAACGCGTCAATTTGTTTTGCAATATTTCCTAATAAAATCAACTGGATATTTGGTTTTTTAAAAGCTAATATTCTAAGTAGTTCAATCATAAATGGACGCCAAGCTTTAGCGTTTTTACTCACAGTTTGCTGGTTTAACACTAGGCTTGCATTGAGTAAAAGAAATCCATTTCTAGAAAAATTATTGAAAAGATCGCTAACATCTTGAATATAATTGGATTTATCAAGCTTGGTTATGGCTTCTTGGGAAACATTTGTGGGCTGAAGATCTTCGCGAGTGACCAATAGCATTTTAATTAAATTACGTAGAGATGTGGCTCGGTTTACCGGTTTGCTCAAACCTTTTTCAGACCATATTTCTTTTACGGCGTTATCCCAAAAGGCATAGCCATTAGCTGATTGCTCACGGGGATAAGGGGATTCGCCAAAGAGAATAAACTGAAGATTATCTAGAGGTTCAGAAAATGCATTGAAAATTTTATCAGGGCCGGGTAACCATAATGGATCTTTTTGCAAATTATCAATATAATCTGAATCAACTTGGGTCAGCGCTTGTTCTACTAAGGGAAGCCACTGAGGATGGATTGTCTTTAAATTTAACGGTTTCATATAGCCCTTTGCCCGATTGGAGTGATTAAACAATGAATCAAAAACTACTGGATATTTTGGCCTGTCCTATCTGTAAAGGGAAGCTTATTTATAAAAAAGATAGCCAAGAGCTAATTTGCACAGTGGATAAGATCGCATTTCCTATTCGTGAAGATATCCCTGTGATGCTAGAGGAGGAAGCGCGGAAAATAGATACTTAGCTTCCACCTGGGCCAAATATAGCATCAAGACTCTCTATGGGGATTTCCTCATCTTCTGGATGATTTTGCAAGAACTCTTCGTAATAAAGGGTAAATTGTTCTTCAGCTTTATCCATTTCTTTTCTGTAACGCCCATATAGTTGTTGCTCAACTTCTTCTTTGCTGAGATCCTGTTGTGGAATCGGTAGTTCATCGATGACACTTTCTGCAACATTTTTGATATCCTCGAATTTTTCACTTATTTTCTCGCTGGCTTCTTGCATACTTCCTTTAATAAATTCTACAGCAGCTTCTTTCTTCTTGCGAAATTTGCTCAAAATAGTTTCTTCTTCAGGCGGGGTCACTCGTTTTATTTCTCTTTCAATATTTGCCCCAAGGATAAAGCTTCTCAAAGAAATTTGTTTCATTAATGGCACCAAAATTCGACTTTTTTCTTTTTTGTAATGAATGCCTGCAGTTTGTAGGTAATAATAGCTTGATTGACTAAAAGTGTGAATGCATTGAGACAGGGTTAAGAGTGCATTTGCTGTTTCAAGATCAATGTCGCAGTTATCATTATGGTCTTTCTTTGTGTTAGGCAGTGTTTTTAAAAAATTTTTTAGCATGGAACGCATAGGTAATCCAACATCGTGGACTTTGCGCTTGGTTAGGCTTTTTTTAAAAAAAACACTGTTGATAGAGTGGGAGTCTTTTTCTAGGTTTTTACTTGTTACGTAGTCACTAGAGATTTCTATGCGTGATTTGATGATTTTGTGATTTTGCAAGAAGCGAGTAAATGAATTGTTAGGCCCTGGAGATGTGCTCAGGAACTCATCAATTTCTTGCAGGTGAGCGCATAATTCATTTATGTGTTTTTTCTTGATCTGTATATTTTTTTCACCGGGCATAGCGATCCGTCCTGTGTTATTCTATTTTGGCATTGATTGTATAGTAATTTACGTGGCTCGTCTATTTTTGCGAAATATAAGGGGGGATATTGTGGAAAAATCGATGACATTTTGCATCAGCAATATGGGGTGTTTTAGCTGTGTGGGCCATATCGAATCTGGGCTAAACGCATTAGACAGTATTAGTGCTGTCCAAGTGGATTTTCCCAATAAAGTTGTGACGGTAAAAACGAGCTTATCTGCCGATGCTATTGTGATTGCTTTAGGAAAAATTGGTTATGATGCTCAGCTTCATCTGCAAAAGACGGAAGAACAACAAGCGTTAAAACGTTACCAATCTTTATTGCGAAAATTTATCTTGACTGCCATAGCAGGATTTTTATTGTTGATTTTATCTATGCTAAAGCTGATGCCATCCCTGTCACACTCTATTGGACAATGGATTTGGTTGGGTATTGGTAGTGGGACTTTAGGTATGATGATATATGGGGGTGGGCATTTCTATCGTAATGCTTGGGGGGCATTCACCCATCATTATGCGACGATGGATACATTGATTGCTGTGGGAACCGGTGCTGCTTGGTTATACTCTATGTGCATCGTGTTATTTTCGAGTTTTCTTCCATCGATTGCTCATAATGTTTATTTTGAAGCGTCTCTCCTTATTATTGCTTTGGTCAATCTGGGGGCAGCCTTAGAAATTCGCGCCCAAGGAAAAACATCTCAAGCGATTAAACAACTCATTGGCTTACAAGGAAAAACGGCTAGAGTGCTACGCGAGGGAGAAGAGATTGATATTCCCGTGGATGATGTGATCCATGATGATATTGTGCGAGTTAGGCCCGGAGAAAAAATCCCTGTTGATGGTGTTATAACAGAGGGTGATTCAAATATCGATGAGTCCATGTTAACCGGTGAACCTATGGCTGTTAAAAAAAATCCAGGGGATAATATTATTGGAGGAACACTGAATAAAACAGGTTCTTTTTTATTTAGAGTCACTAAAATAGGCACGGAAACCACATTGAGCCAAATTATTCAACTGGTTCAACAGGCACAGAATACTAAACCACCGATTACGCAATTAGTCGATAAGGTATCATCTATTTTTGCTCCAGTTGTTATTATTATTTCTCTGATGACGGCATTGATTTGGTTTAATTTCGGGCCAGCTCCGCAATTTAGTTTTATGCTAGTTACTGCTATGAGCGTTCTGGTGATTGCTTGCCCTTGCGCGCTTGGGTTAGCGGCACCCATTTCGATTATCGTAGGTATGGGAAAAGCTGCAAAGCAGGGTATTTTGATTCGTAATGGTGACGCCTTGCAACGGGCAGCAGATCTTTCGGCTATTGTTTTTGATAAGACAGGGACGATTACTCAAGGGAACCCAGAAGTTATTGATGTGATTGCAGCGAAATCTAGCACAAAAGAAAAAATACTACAGTTAGCTGCGAGTATTGAATTATATTCAGAACATCCTCTTGGGGACGCTATCATGACGGCTGCAAAAAAATTGCCTTTACTGTCGGTTATTCAATTTAATGCGATCCCAGGACGAGGTATTACAGGAATTATTGATGATCGTGTTATTTTATTAGGTAATTTAACCTTTTTAGCTGGAGAAGGAGTTGATATAACGTCGGCGAAAACAGATGCTGCTCTATTTAATGAAAAAGGTTATACCCCTGTATTTCTTGGAGTGGGGGATGAATGGGTGGGAACCATCATTATTGCAGATCCAATTAAAGAAGATTCGGTTAAGGCTATTAAGCAACTTCAACAGCGTGGGCTGACGACTTATATGCTGACAGGAGATAATCAAAAAACAGCAAGGGCCATTGCAAAGCAAGTGGGGCTGAACCACGTGATTGCCGAAGTGCTACCCGAGGATAAAGCTGCTGTCATTGAAAAATTACAGCAAGCAGGGGAAGTCGTTGCTATGGTTGGCGATGGCATAAATGATGCCCCTGCTCTTGCTAAAGCGGATGTGGGATTTGCTATAGGATCGGGGACAGATATTGCTATTGAAAGCGCAGATATCACACTCATGGGTGGTTCTTTGCATGGCGTGGCAGATGCTATTGCAATATCCAAAGGAACCATGGATAATATCAAGCAGAATTTATGGGGAGCATTTATTTATAATAGCTTAGGGATCCCTATTGCAGCAGGATTGCTTTATCCCTTTTGGGGTATTTTATTAAGTCCGATTATTGCAGGAGGTGCCATGGCCATGTCATCTGTTACGGTTGTCACTAATGCAAATCGCTTGAATACATTTAAACTAAAAAGGTAGCAGCTATGATGCTAAGTGTGTTTGTTAATATAATAGGAATTTTTCTTATATTAGGCGTTGTGTATTGGTTTTTTTTAACGAAGAAAAAAAGGTGATAAATTGAGTAAAATTGACTTATTGCATTATCCTGATCCCAGGTTAAAGCAGCAAGGAGAGACCGTAGATATTTTTAATGATGAAATACAACGCATCATTGATAATATGTTTGAAACTCACTATGCTCAAGAAAATTGTGCAGCTCTGGCTGCCACCCAATTGGATTTCATCAACCCCAAAAGAATTACGGTCATTGATTATTCATCAAATAAAGATGAACCTCTTTGCTTGGTGAATCCAAAAATTATTGAGCGAGAAGGTGAGCAAAATGAATTTGAAGGTTGCATGTCAGTTTACCCAAGCCACATTCATGCAAAAGTAAAAAGAGACTATTGGATCCGAGTAACTGCCCAGGATCGCCATGGTAATCCCTTAGATTTTGAGGCAGAAGGCTACAAAGCTAAATGTATTCAACATGAATTGGATCATCTTAATGGAATGATTTTTTTAGACCGTCTAAAACCGTTTAAACGCAAAATGATCGATGATAAGATTCGGCAAGTCATAAAGCAATTGAAGCGAAAAATCTAAGTAGATATACTGCTCACAGTATACACCTAAAGCGAATCATATTTTTCTTGCTAGAGTCTCATTTAGGGGCATCTTGTCCACTTTCCCGTGTCTTTTTCTCCGTCACATAGAATGACTATGCTCCTCGAAAAAAACACGGGAAAGTAACCAATCTGCACCTCTAGCAAGGAAAATATGATTCGCTTTGGGTGTTATCTCTTTACATTGTACGGGAAGCTTGCTACTATACACTTTCAAGCCGTGTAAACTCAAAATAATTATTCAAAAAAGGTTCTATGATAATAAAGTTATTTATCTTTTTGCTATTGTTAAGTACAAATGTGTTGGCATCTTCTTTCCACAATGTGCGTCATATTTTCCCTTTAGAAAATTACAGCCAAGATGTCGATCATTGGATTAACGAAAAAAACATGGCACTTGAGACAGCCCTTATGGAGCCTGAAATGGTTGCAAGGCATTTCCAAGTATTTAAGGCAAGAATGTTTGGCGAGCTTTCTCCTTGGGATGAAAATAGAGTAAAAATAGCCTTCCATCATAAGGATCCTTCTCAGCAAATTTTTCAAATAGAACGAGATCTCGTTGATTATATTATTCAGCAACAACTTTCTTGCAAAAAAGGTGATCTGACAAATTCACATTGTGGTTTTGGTGAAAATCATCGTTTATATACTAAAAAATGGTATGCTGAAGTTAAAAGTAATATGGATTTGAATGAATTGAATTATCTTCATTATGACTCAGATGCTAGGGGGATTTTGATTGATAATGCAGCCATACGAACATTACCCACAAACGATGTTTTATTGTATGGAGATCATATTCCTGGGGAAGGCTATCCCTTTGACAACCTGCAAAATTCTGCTGCTTGGTCTGGAACGCCAGTTTATATTTTCCATCAAAGCTTAGATAAAAATTGGTTGCTTATTATGACGCCCAGCGTCATGGGATGGGTTGAATCATCAAAAGTTGCTAAAGCATCCCCTCAATTTATTGCTGGATGGAGAACTATGGCAAATAAAGGTTTAATGGCACTTGCCAAAAACAATGTGATGCTAACAAATCGATTTGATGCGCCTTTGTTTAGAGGATTTATTGGCAGTGTCTTTCCTATAGTATCAGAAGCTAAAAGTGCCATAAAAATATGGGTTCCGGTTAGCAATGAGCAGGGTTATGCTGTGAGGACACAAGCATCACTTAATATTTATGAGGCAATTGTTATGCCTTTTAAACCGACTCCAAAGCATTTTGCACAATTGATAAAAGAGCAAATTGCACGTCCTTATGGTTGGGGTGGTTTATACTTTTACCATGACTGTTCCCAAGAATTGAAGGCATTAATGGCAGCTTTTGGAATTTGGTTACCCAGGCACTCTGCTGATCAAGTGGAAGCTGCTAATTTCTATGATTTGTCCAACAAATCATTTCATGAAAAAATTAATTTTTTAACAAATGAGAGTACGCCTTTTTTAAGTATTGTTTATATTGGAAGCCATGTATTTTTATCGTTGGGGCCCGTGGGTGAAGAAAAGCATATTATGACCTATCAAAATATTTGGGGTCTGTCGCCTCTGGATCGTAGCTATCGAGAAATTATTGGACAGTCTGTTTTACTTCCGTTACTTAAATACTATCCAGAAAATGACAAGTTGATATCGTTAGCAAATAAATCTCGGTTTGAAGTGAGGTTGTTAGATAGAGAGTGGTCTTCCGTTGAAGAAGAAAAGATTATACCCATAGCGGATAATTCTATGCTGTAGTACGACCTGTTTTAAGAATAACAAGATCTTGACCTGGTTTTAGGAATTTTTTCTGATTTAGAGTGTTCCATTTTGTCAAATCAGCAACAGTGACTTTGTGAGCGTTTGCAATTTTTGATAATGCATCACCCTTTTTCACTTTATAATGAATGACGCCATCTGTATTTTTATCGTAATTTGCATAGACTTTTGCTTTTGTTGGAATCGATAATTGTTGACCTGAACGAATCATATTAGAGCGTAGACCATTTGCACGTTTGATGCTAACAACTTTCACATGATTACGTTGAGCAATTTTACCTAATGTATCTCCTTGCTTAACTGTGTAATGCCTGGGCCTTGCCATTTGTTGTATTTTAATTGCTTTTGCATTTTGTTGTTTTGGTGGCGGCTTTGTATCATAGATGCTGAGCTTTGCCCCTACGCGTAAAATATTTGTATTTTCTAATTTATTCCAAGCTAATAACTCTTTTGTGGAAACATGATATTGAGAGGCAATGCCTGAAAGAGTATTGCCTTGTTTTATTGTATAGATAGTTCTTTTTTGACTATTATCTGCAACATGAATTAATTGTTTATTACCGACTTTTGCTAAGTTAGTCCGAAAAAGGCTTGCTTTTTCATTAGGGATCAACAGTTGATGAGGGCCGTTTGGAGCAGTTGCCCATTGTGTGAATCCGGGATTTAAAGCATATAGTTCATCCAAAGAAATATCCGCCATTTTGGCTGCTACAGACAAATCAATTTGTTTGCCTACATTGATTGCTTGAAAATAGGGTCGGTTTTTGATGGTAGGTAATTTCACATTATATTTTTCAGGATTTTCTACAATGACAGTCATAGCCAGCAAACGTGGCACGTAAGTTTTGGTTTGTTTAGGCAAATTTAATGACCAAAAATCTGTGCTTTTTCCTTGCTTACGATTAATACGAATGGCGCGCCTGACTGTTCCAGCTCCAGCATTATAAGCAGCAAGGGTTTGCAGCCAATCACCATTAAAGGTTTTATTGAGTGAGACAAGATAATCTAAAGCGGCATCAGTTGATTTATAAACATCTCGCCGACCATCATACCACCAGTTTTGCTTGACGCCCATTTCTTTGGCTGTTCTTGGCATAAATTGCCAGATCCCAGCAGCGCCAACCCAAGAATGAGCATAAGGATCATATCCACTTTCAATCATTGGAAGTAAGGCGAGTTCAGCGGGAAGATTTCGTTGATTTACGCGGTCTGAGACAAAATAGATAAAATGATCTCTCTGGCTAGCCGCTTTATCAAAGATACCTTTGTTTTTTTGGATCCATTTAATTTGTTGTTGTACCTGAACGCGAGTTGCATAATGATTAATCTTAAAATTATTTGAGATACCGTCCCACACATTGGCTGGCTTGTTATTAACTTCTGCTAGCTTCACATTATTTTGCGGAGATGTCGCAGAGCTGCGAGTGTTTGTTGTGTTTACTTTATAGCGTTGGAAGGGGGATGCTATAGCAACTCGACTACTCGCTAAAAAAAGCAAGCTACATAACAATGGCGTGAATATTATCAGTGAAATGGTTTTATTTTGAGTGAGGTTATTCATAGTTGTATTAGTATCCTATTCTAATATAGTTTAAATTGATTTTTCCATTGACGAATTGCAGTAAAAATTTCTACAGAATTTGTCAATGACTTTTGTGAAAATTCTTCAGCCGCTTTTTGCACTGCTGGGTTCTCTATGCGCAAAAAAGGGTTCGTGCGTTGTTCAACTTCCAATGTTGAGGGAACTGTAGGCAGCTTTTGTTTTCTCAGTTCTTCGACTTCTCTGAGCCGATTCGTAATATCCTGATTGTTAGGTTCTACAGCTTTAGCAAATTGTAAGTTTGCTAAGGTATATTCGTGGCCGCAGTATATGTGAGTGTCTTGAGGGTAGGTTGAAAGAATGGATAATGAATGTAACATTTGTTCAGCAGTACCTTCAAATAATCGGCCACAGCCTCCAGTAAATAAGGTATCACCGGTAAATAAAATACCAGGTGAATAATAAGCGGTGTGGTCTAGTGTATGGCCCGGGATTGATAGAGCCTGAAAATCCAATGATAGTGCATCTAGTGTGAATACTTGTTGATCAATCAAAGGAAACTTAACTGTTTCGTTATTCAGGGTTATTGTGGAACCATAGACCATAGCATTATTGTATTTTTTTACAATTGCCTGTATTCCCCCGGTATGATCCCAGTGGTGATGGGTTATTAAAATAGCGTGCAGATCCAACCGATTTTCGAAAAGATAGTCTAGAACCGGCTCAGATTCCCCAGGATCCACAATTGCGGCACAATTATGTGCAGTGTTTTTCATAAGCCATATGTAATTATCCCTTAGGGCTGGGATGGGTAAAATTTCAAGCATTCATTTCTCTCTATTAATTTTCAACAAATATAGTATATTAACGATGTGTGGAGCAACCATTATATCATGTTTTGGTGAAAATTTGGACATTTTTATGGATATTGAGGTAAATGTCTATAGGAAATTGCAAAATTGGTACGATTCTTACGAAGGGAATCTCGTATACCAATCGCAATATATTGAATTAAAAGATATTTTGCCAAATTGCTTTGGTTATCATCTTTTTCAGCTTGAAGGGCCTAAAAATCTTGATTGGCTGCAAAATTCGCCTATTGGTCATAAAGTGCTAGGTCGTTTTGAATATCCTGAATTAACGTTTGAGGACTCACAGATTGTTATACCCTACGATCAAATCCCCATTCAGGAAAATAGTTTGGATGTCATTATTTTGCCTCATAGTTTAGATTTCTACCCTGATCCAAGCTATTTGCTCAAAGCACTTGTTGCACCCCTAATGCCCGAGGGTTCTATTATCATTTTTGGTTTTAACCCCTATAGTTTGTTAATGATAGAACGGTGGTTTCAATGCCAGTCACTATTTGAAAAATGCAATTTTTTGTCATCGTCAAACATCTGCAAAATGTTGCAGGAAAACCAATGTGAAATTGAACAGGTCAAAACCTTTGCTTTTCGACCATTGCTAAAAAATAAATCTGCGATGAAAAAACTCCGTTTCTTAGAAACATTAGGCTCCACCTGCTGTCCTTCGTTAGGTTGTATCTATATGATTGTAGCAAGAAAGCGAGTTGAAACATTGACTCCACTGCGATTAAAAAATAACGCGGTGCCCATTATCTCGAAAAAAAATGTGCCTGTCACAACACAGAGGAGTATTAAATAATTGAAAAAAGTAGAGCTTTTTACTGATGGTTCTTGTCGTGGGAATCCTGGCCCTGGTGGTTGGGGTGCCTTGTTGCGTTATAATGGCAATGAAAAAAAATTCTCTGGTGCAGAAAAAGATACAACGAATAATCGTATGGAATTAACTGCTGTGATTATGGGATTGCAACAGTTGAAACATCCCTGTGAAATTTTAATTACAACAGATTCTCGTTATGTTATGGATGGAATTACGAAATGGATTGATGGGTGGAAACGTCGCGGTTGGCTAACTAGTCAAAAAAAACCCGTAAAGAACGTTGATCTTTGGAAACAGCTAGAAGCTGCTTTAGAGGGACATGAAACAAAATGGGAGTGGGTCAACAGCCATACAGGGCATCCGGAAAATGAGCTTGTTGATGAATTGGCAAAGCAAGCAATTAATGAGTTATAAGGAGAGTTGATGTCCATTAGACAGGTAGTGCTTGATACAGAAACTACAGGGTTATCGCCCAAAGAAGGTCATCGAATTATTGAGATTGGTTGTGTGGAATTAATTGATCGACAGTTGACGGGTAATACTTACCATCAATATATTAACCCGGAACGAAAGATTGATAAAGGTGCCATCGCTGTGCATGGTATCACCAATGATTTTTTGCAAGATAAACCTGGGTTTGCGGATGTTGCAGACACATTCCATCGTTTTATTGAAGGCGCTGAATTAATTATTCATAATGCACCGTTTGATGTTTCATTTATTGATCATGAATTTCGTAAGGTCAAAAAATCCCCCTTCACTCTTAAAAAATCGTGTGACATTTTAGATACCTTGGTGATGGCACGAAAAAAACATCCAGGTCAACGTAATAGTTTGGATGCTTTGTGTAAGCGCTATTATATTGACAATTCTGATAGAAGTTTGCATGGTGCTTTGCTTGATGCGCAGTTATTAGCGAAGGTTTATTTGTTAATGACCGGTGGGCAAACAAGTTTATTTGAAGAAGATGCCAATAATGATGTCAGTGAAGCAAGAAATATAGAGCTAAAAAAATTGGAAAAACAATATAAAATCCCTATTATATTTCCGCAACAGGATGAACTAGTACAACATAAAGCTCAATTAGAAAAAATCGGTCAAGAAAGTGGAGGTAATTGTATTTGGCTAAAAACAACCGAGGCTGAAGATGGTTAAAACGATTAAGCGATTTATCGCATGGGAATCATCAGCTGGGTTGTTGTTAATGATCATGGCTTTGATTGCTTTATTGGTTAGTAACTCCCCCCTTGCAAAAAACTATGCAGATTTATTAAGTTTAAATTTATCTTTTTCTCTTGGTAAATTAAGTTTATCTAAGCCATTGATACTTTGGGTCAACGAAGGGATTATGACAATTTTTTTCCTGTTGGTTGGATTGGAAATTAAACGCGAATTTCTGGAGGGAGAATTACGAGATTTTAAGCATTGTAGCTTACCTATTTTTGCAGCTGTTGGTGGTATGGCCTTGCCTGCCGCTATCTATGTTTTTATTAATTGGGGCAATGAATATGCATTACATGGATGGGCTATTCCTGCTGCGACAGACATTGCTTTTGCTCTAGGAGTTCTTTCTTTGTTGGGAACGCGTGTTCCCAGTTCCTTAAAAATTTTCCTTTCGGCTATTGCGATATTGGATGATATTGGTACCATTATTATTATTGCAGTTTTTTATACAGCTGAGTTATCAATGACTTCTTTAGTATTGGCATCTTGCTGTATGTGTATCCTCTTTATTTTAAATCGAGCAAAAGTTTATAAATTCACACCCTATGCTTTAGTTGGGATTGCGATGTGGCTTTGTGTCTTGGAGTCAGGGGTTCATGCAACCTTAACAGGGATCATTCTAGCACTTTTTTATCCTATTCGTGATCCCAGTCAAGAAGATTACTCACCATTGCGCGAGATGGAAAAAGCGATTCATCCTTGGGTTGCTTTTGGCATTTTGCCGCTTTTTGCTTTTGCCAATGCGGGGGTTTCATTTAAGGGTGTGACCCTTGAAACGTTAATAAAACCGGTTCCCTTAGGTATTATTTGTGGTTTATTTTTAGGAAAGCAACTGGGTGTTTTTTCTGTCAGTTGGATTGCTATTCGATCGGGAATTGCTAAATTGCCTAAAAACTCAACATGGTCACAATTTTATGGTGTAACCATACTCTGTGGTATTGGTTTTACCATGAGCTTATTTATCGGAACTTTGGCATTCGCCCACAGCTCTATTGACTACCATGTGTGGCTTCGTATTGGAGTATTAACAGGATCATTGCTTTCCGCAGTGCTTGGTCTGCTGGTTTTATTGCTTTTACGGTCTAGTACAGACAAAAAATTACCTACTTGATTGTAGGTTTACCCATAGACTAAATTGCAAGGTTGAAGGAAAAAGGAAAAAGGAGAAGAGTATGTTCCTTAAAGCGACCTGCTGGGAAGAAGTTAAGAAAAGAGTTAAAAAAGCCAACAAGCCATTTTATAAGCTGGTTGAGACTGGGATCAATCCTACAGCAAAATATCCACTTTATTTGGCTCGTTACTCTTATGGAGAGCTGATTACTCTGAAAGGGAGTATTCAGCTTAGCTCAGATGGTACGGATGCAACCTTAAAGTCAAAACGTATAGCCAAAGAGCTATCTTATGCTACAACGCCACTGATGATGCAATTGGGAAAGCAGGCAGAAGCGTTTATTGACTCCACAGAAAGAACTATACCGCTAAATATATTTTCACCGGGAGATTTTTATGGCCTATTTGAAGCCGTTGAACCGTTCACAGGCAGCAAAATATCGCCAGCATGGAGTGTTTCATCGGGTGTTCGCAGCAGCTTTATGTTGCCTAGGATCAGCGATCGTGTTTTTCATAGAAGATTGCAAAAATATTATCATTTTTCAAATCCTGTTCCACAAACACTCTATGATCAATGGGAAATATTTAAACAAGTTGCAAAACAAAATGATACTGCTGAGCCGTGGTCTAGTGAAGTGCTTATTTTTCCCAAACAATGGTTTGCGAAGCATCAAGGTGATCCAGGTTGGTTGGAATTTCAAAATTATTTATTGAGTGCCTGTTGGCGACAGGCGGAATTATTCAGAAAAAAATATGAATTAAGTGCTTGTTGGGAAACATTTGGCGCGGTGATCCGTTCTCTTAAGCCAAACATTTATTTAGTTGATACAGTGAAACATTTGATGCAAGCAGCTGAATCTACAGTGCCTGTATTTAAACCTGATTTACAAAATAATGAAGCATTGCCGAGTTGCTTAATAGAAAGCGCATATTCCGAAGTTTACCGCTTAAAAGATTATGCACCATGTATTATGATCCCAGAGAAATTGACTCAAAAACAGCCTATTTATTACTCTATGGCATATCCCACTATTCTTGAAGGAACACCCAATATGAGACGCATGAGAAGTTTTTTAGCGGAAGTTAAAGGAATCCGGAAACTACTTATGAAATTCATTGAAATATTGAACAATGAACATGATGTGGATTTTAAATTTTTAGAGAAAAATTTTAACTTTTATCATACTGGCTCAGATAATGATTCGGAGATACAACACGCGAAAACGTTGGATTGCTCAATACATTTGTCTCATCTAATTGAGGAATATTACCGAGGGCTTAGTTTTCCAAATAATAGCCATTTTTTTCGCGGTTGCATTGAGATTCAGCACTTTATTCAAAATGAATAAGATAAAGGTTTGGGGAGTCATAATGATATAACAGGAAAAACCTGAGGTGAATATAGAGAAGGAATCGGGATATAATGTCCCCCTGAATATTTTTTATAAAATAAAAGGGAGGGAATATCATCAGGTTCTGCGATTTTGGATCGTTCTTTAAGCCAGAGTGAGGTGATTTGTTGTTGTAGTACGGGATCCAACATAATATTTTTTTCTTTGATGCTAGTTTTTCTCTTCATAAGCATACTACCTTGCAAGATAGCCGCTAATAAATAGGCTCGTGTTAAAGCAATATCCTCGTGAGCAACAGAGCGACCGCTATGATCAAAGTTAATTGGAAACCCGCCATGAATGATATGAAAAAGATAATCTTTATCTCGTAGAGTTACTGTGTTAAAAACATCTTGATAACTTGCAATGAAACTATTTTTTAATCGCAGCAACTGATGAAAAGGATAGTCTCCAGAAGAGCAATTCACCCAATATTTATGGCCTAGAGTCGTCGCTAAAAACTTATTAATGTCAATTGTAGAAAACAGATCATGATAGGTGCAAGCAAAAATAACATCACAAGAGTGAAGCAGGGTCTCTAACGAAGTGCAATTGATGACACCATTGTATTTCATCTTTTCTTGATCAGGATCAAAAACTTCTACATGCTTATGGATGGTAAATAGCTTTTTAACCATAGCATCCCCAATAGTGCCTCTACCAATAACACCACAACGTAAGCCAGGATTTTGAAGAAAATCCTGTTTCATAATCGCATTGAAGAGAGCGTTTATGATTAAGGTTGCTTCATATTTTTTTTTCCCTGCTGATTCAGCCACATTAATAATAGGATAAGGACAGCTTTCTAAAACTGATTGGCGCATACCCGCAGATGTTTGCTCAATACCCATTACGGAAATTTTTCTTTGAGTTAGTAATTTTTGTGTAGCTGATGGCATATGTTTGAGCAGTTCGCCGCCGTCGTCAATGATAGATAATTGTTCTATCTCTTGATTACATTCTAAATGTATAAAAATTTTTTCCCAGAGTGACTTAATGTCTAAGCGATTTGTTTCTTTATACATGCCATGCTGTGGAGGTAACTGATGTTGATGGTAATTGAACCCCAGTTGGATTAATTTATTTTTTACAATAGGCGAGTGGGAATAAACTTTATCTAATAGATATATGTTGTTAGGCGGTATATTAAAATCTCTTGTTAAAGATTCGAATAGGGAGCCAGTGGTGAGTAATCCATGTTGAACGCCGACGAAGAGAGTGTTCTTAAATTGGGGGGCAAAATGATTATATTTTAAATAAAATTGAGTAAGGAGAGGTAATTCCATAAACGCTTTTTTCGGATTGCAAGTATGTTTGTGTTTTAAAAAATGCTGGAAAAGCTTCATATTTCTATCCCCCACAAAACAATAACAACCTGCATTATAAGCAGTTTAAAATTAATTTCAAGTTTTTGTTGTAATTCTAGATTAGGCTGCATACAATGCAGCTTTATAATTTACTTGCCAGCGAGTAGACAATGAAGAGATCAGCCCAGTGGTGATAAATCGTAATTGTTTTTGCTTAGAAAAAAACATGTCGATCAGTTGTAACTATATATTGTTCGATTCAGTGTTAGAAGGACAGATAAGTCGGCTGCTAACCGAAGAGTTTAGTTTGACTATTTTTTCTCATATGACAGATGCTGTAAAAAAAATTATACGACCTGATATATTTGTACTTTGCCGTGCTGTAGAACACGATATTGAGTGGGTTTCAAAAATCACTAAAGTAAAAAATCACAAACAGTTTGAAGTGATACTCAGTATTCCTAATGAATTTTTCTATGCAAATTAGGAGATCCTGCGGGTGTTGGACGCTAAAAAGTTAAAGCGTATTAATGTGAAAAATTTATCTGTGCGGCAATCATCCCATCTGTGGACAGTATAGAATATTTTTTTGCTAAAACGTTATGGTCGGCTGCTATGCCATCTTTTAGTAGCTTACTAAGTATTGCATCGGCTATTATTGCATGAGCTTGAGTTGTCGGATGGACTGTATCCCAAAATAAATAATTTTCTGGATCGTCACAAATGGTACCATTTCTCCCAAATAGATCCCCGGTATAACATGGCGTTGTAGTATTTACAGCATCTTTGAAAGGAGCTTGCAATGCAATCTCATTGAAGAATTTATTCATATCAAAATGCATCAAATGTATTATCTGATGATTATTGTGAGATTGGGTTTGTAATTTTTGCACAGCTTCAGCGAGCTTTTTGTTATGGAGGTTTGTGGCTTCCTCAAGCATTTGAGAATAATTTGAATTTTCTTTTTCATCATCAACCATGTTTGCCCAGGGAGTTTTATCCATTGGAGGAAGGTTGATGAGTAGTAAGTGGTGTGCGCCTCTATCGATCATTTCACTTACAACAAATACAATGTCATTAACTGTTTTCTGGACAAGAGATTCGTCCAGTGCATCCATATAAAGGTAGTTGTTAGCGCCTGACCAAATGACATAAAGGCCTTCTTGATCAAGATTTAAATGTTGATCAAGATAGAGGGTCGTTTGCTGAACCAGACCAGGAGGCTGGACACTATTTGTTAGAGAACCTCCAAAGGCAAAATCATGGAGGCTTGATGGAGGTAAACCTAGTTTATTGGTTAAATATTCAATCCAAATTTGACCATTGCTGAAATGGCCTTCGTAATAAGGAACCGAAGGGACAGTATGCTGGCTAAGGGAAAACATATTGCCATTATCAGAAAGGCTATCGCCAAACATATAAAGATTGGATATTGAAGCCGCGTAGCCATTGCTACTTAGCATCAAAAGAATCATGAATTTTATTAGATGTCGAAGCATTGTGGCGGATTTTCCCATTTTACCCTTTACAGAGTATGATATGGTCTTTGTAGGCAGGAGTAAAGAAAATCAAGCACAATACTATTAAAGGAGTCAGAAGAACATTCAAGGAATGGATAATTTATGTCTAAAGGAATGTTAAGGGCGTTTTTTGCATTCGATTTGAGCAAAAACACTCAAGTTGATTCAATGCTTTGCGACGTTTTGGCTTCGCATTCTTTATGATTTTCCTAATAATTTGATCTTTTCCTGGATGCCGCGCGGCACGTAGGGAGTGTGTTGTTGATGCTCATTGCTCTCCGCTATGGGTCTATTAATTTGCGCTAAGAATTTTTGCACGTGTAAGTTTTAATGGTTTTACCTTTGCTGTCGATAGATTCAAGATAAACATCGAATCCCCACAATTTCCAAAAATGTTTTAAGACTCTTGGTGTTGTTGCACCAAGAGGGCGGTCATTATATTGATAATGATGAAGGACAATGGATCGATCTCCTGTTAGATTTACGCTATATACCTGTATGTTAGGCTCTTGGTTGCTCATGTTATATTGATCTGCTATGGTATTTTGAATTTTTTTATAGCCTTCATCATTATGAATTGCAGACACAAGTAAATTTTTTTTTTCTTCGTCATCAAAGATGGAAAAAAAATGAAAATTTCGGATGACAGTGGGTGATAAATATTGCGAAATGAAGCTTTCGTCTTTAAAGTTACGCATTGAAAAATCTAAGCAAGTTAACCAATCTTTCCCGGCTATTTCAGGAAAATAATGATAATCTTCCTTCGTGGGTGACTCACATATACGTCGAATATCTTTAAAAATTGCAAAGCCTAGGGCATATGGATTTATCCCAGTATAATAAGGTGAATCAAAATCAGGTTGTGCCACAAGATTCGTGTGATTGTGAATGAACTCTAACATCAACGAATCAGTGATTTGTTTTCGATCATATAATATTTGCATTATAGTATAATGCCAAAAAGTGGCCCAACCTTCGTTCATCACTTTGGTTTGTCGTTGAGGATAAAAATACTGAGCTATTTTTCTGCAAATACGTATAATTTCACGTTGCCAAGGTTCGAGTAAAGGTGCATTTTTTTCTATGAAATAAAGTAAATTTTCTTGAGGTTCGGATGGAAACTGTCTTGCTTTGAGATCCTTTTCTTCAGTTTTTTGGCTTATTGGTATGGTTCTCCATAGATCGTTAATTTGCGATTGCAAATAAGCTTCACGCGCTTTTTGCCTAGCCTTTTCTTCTTGAATAGAAAGTTGAGGAGGGCGCTTGTAACGATCTACACCATGGCTCATTAACGCATGACAGCTGTCAAGCAGTTCCTCAACAGCATCAATACCATAATGCTCTTCGCATTCAGCAATATAAGATTTTGCAAACACAAGATAATCAATGATTGATTCTGCATCTGTCCAAGTCTGAAATAGATAGTTGCTTTTAAAAAATGAGTTATGTCCATAACAAGCATGTGCAATAATGGTTGCCTGCATGGCCATGGAATTTTCTTCAAGGAGGTAAGCGATACAAGGATTCGAATTAATAACTATTTCATAGGCAAGATTACTGTAGCCTTTTTTATAATTTTTTTCAATATTTGCATACTGCTTTCCAAATGACCAGTGGTGGTATCCTAAGGGCATGCCCACCGTAGAGTATACATCAATCATTTGTTCTGAACTTATAATTTCCATTTGGATGGGATAAGTATCAAGCTTGCATTCTGTAGCAATAGTGCTGATAGCATTATCATATTGCTCTAAGAGTTCGAAAGTCCACTCAGATGAATCAGGTAAAAATGACATTAGGATTCCTTTTTTTTAAATAATTCATGAAAAACAGGATAAATTTCATTAGCCGAGTGGATGTTTTGCATAGCAAAATTTTCATATGACTTTTTCACATGAGAATAAGCACGCCATAGACTTTGATGATGGCGGGGTATAATTTCTACATAAGCGTAATATTGTACATAAGGCATAATTTCATTAATAAGCAGCTCTTCACAAAGTGGTGAGTCTGCATTCCAGTTATCACCATCAGATGCTTGAGCCGCATAAATATTCCAATCATCTGTTGGAAATCTTTCTTGTATTATTTTTTTCATTAACTCAATAGCGCTGGATACCACTGTGCCCCCGGTTTCTCGGGAATAGAAAAATTCCTCCTCATTGACTTCTTTTGCTGTGGTATGATGACGTATAAAGACCAGCTCAATTTTATCATATGTTTTACTTAAAAAAAGATAGAGTAAGATAAAGAATCGTTTCGCTATATCTTTTTTTGCTTCATCCATGGAGCCAGAAACATCCATTATGCAAAACATTACCGCGCTTGTGTTAAAACTTTGTTGCTTTATCTTATTATTGTAACGAATGTCAAACTCATCAATAAACGGGATTTTTTTTATTTTTCGAGAGAGCGTTTTTATTTCAGCACATAAATTTTTAACTTTTTCCGTGTCAGGGTCGTTTTTGTCTTTTTCGCATCGTAGTTTTCTTTCAGCAGATTCCAGTTTTTTTTTGTAGGAGCTGCTGAATGCGATTCTTCTTCCATAAGCATTTTGCAATGAGCGTAATATGTTAATATTAGCAGGGACTCCTTTTGTCGTGTAGCCAGCTCTTACCAACTTATAAGAAGTCGTATGATGTAATTTTGTTTTGATAAGATTAGGAAGTTCTAAATTTTCAAAAAACAAATCCATGAATTCTTCTTTGCTTATCTCAAATCCAAATTCATCAAGCCCTTCGCCTTTATTGCTTGCATTTGATTCTTCCCCTTTTTCTGTCCCGCCTGGGGGGCGAGTTATTTCATCTCCTTGCTTAAATTCTTTATTTCCTGGTAATGAAAAATTTTTACTGCCTCCAGTACCATGTTGAAACACAGGCTCTAAGATGTCTTTTTGGGGTAATGTGATTTTTTCGCCTTTATTGATATTAGTAATGCTGCGTTTGCTGATAGATTTTTCAACGGCTTCTTTTATTTGTTTTTTAAATCGCCTTATGAAACGCTGCCGATTAACAGCGCTTTTGTTTTTCCCATTCAATCTTCTATCAATGAATTGAGTCATTCAGGGAGACCTCTATGATGATTTTCTCACTCTTAAATACCATTCTGAAAGCAACCTTACTTGTTTGGAGGTATAGCCTTTTCGAACCATTCTATCAACAAATTCTTCATGTTTTTTCTTGTCTTGAGAGGAAGCTTTAGGGTTGAAGGATATGACAGGGAGTAAATCTTCTGTATTAGAAAACATTTTTTTCTCAATAACAGTTCTAAGTTTCTCATAACTATTCCAGACTGGATTTTTTCCTTTATTATTTGCCCTAGCTCGAAGAACAAAATTGACAACTTCATGCCTAAAGTCTTTAGGGTTGCTAATTCCAGCAGGTTTTTCAATTTTTTCTAATTCTTCATTAAGAGTTATTCGATTAAAAATCTCACCGGTATCGGGATCACGATATTCTTGATCTTGGATCCAAAAATCAGCAAACAAGACATAGCGGTCGAATATATTTTGCCCATATTCTGAGTAAGACTCTAAGTATGCTGTTTGTATTTCTTTGCCAATAAATTTAATATATTCAGCCACTAAATATTCTTTAAGGTAACGAATGTAGGTGTCTTGAAGATCCTGAGGGAATTGTTCTTGCTCTATTTGTTTTTCTAAAACATAAAATAGATGTACGGGATTTGCCGCTATTTCTGAATGATCAAAATTAAAAACTTTAGATAAAATTTTAAATGCAAATCGTGTAGACAATCCATCCATTCCTTCATTGACTCCAGCAAAGTCACGGTATTCGGGATATGTTTTTGCTTTTGGATCAGTGTCTTTTAAATTTTCACCATTATAAACACGTAGTTTTGAATAGATACTTGAGTTTTCAGGTTCTGTTATTCGTGATAGTATCGAAAATTTTGCAATCAAACTCAATGTATCAGGTGCGCAAGGTGCTTCGCAAAGAGAACTATCTTCCAACATTTTTTTATAAATTTTTATTTCTTCGCTGACTCGTAGACAATAAGGTACTTTAATAATATTGATTCTATCAATAAATGCTTCATTGTTTTTATTGTTTTTAAATGATTTCCATTCAGACTCATTGGAATGTGCTAAAATAATCCCATCAAAAGGTAATGAAGATAGACCTTCTGTTGCATTATAGTTACCTTCTTGAGTGGCTGTTAATAGTGGGTGAAGCACTTTTATGGGTGCTTTAAACATTTCGACAAATTCAAGTAGTCCACGATTCGCTAGACAAAGACCACCAGAATAGCTATAAGCGTCAGGATCATTTTGTGAATGATTTTCAAGTTTTCGAATATCAATCTTACCCACTAAGGATGAGACATCTTGATTGTTTTCGTCACCAGGCTCTGTTTTTGTGATAGCGATTTGATTCAATACGGATGGACGTAATTTGACAATTTTGAATTTTTCAATATTACCATTGTATTCATGCAATCGTTTAACAGCCCAAGGTGACATAATGGTGCTTACATAACGGCGTGGAATTCCATATTTTTCTTCTAAAATATCAGCATCTTCATGATATGAAAATAAAGCTAGGGGAGAATCATGAACAGGAGAATTTTTTATAGCATAAAAGGATTCTTCTTCCATTAATTTTTTTAGCCGCTCAGCTAAAGATGACTTTCCCCCTCCCACAGGGCCAAGTAAATAAAGTATTTGTTTTTTTTCCTCCAACCCTTGTGCTGCATGTTTAAAAAAATCTACGAGTTGGTGGATAGTATCTTCCATACCATAAAAATCATGAAAAACTTTATAATAGGGGATAATTTTATTAGAAAAAATCCTACTTAATACGGGATCTTTGTGAGTATCAATCAATTCTGGCTCACCGATAGCTTTTAATAATCTTTCCGCAGAATTAGCGTATGCGGATGGATTTTCCTTACACAGCTCTAAGTACTCTTGAAGGGAGATTTCCTCTTCTTGAAAATCCTCGTAGCGATCTTGATAGCGTTGAATAATATCTACCATTGTATTGTCTCTCTTTTGTTAATCTTGCCATAAACAATCCTTTTTACATAAATTATAGTATACTGTGGAAAACATAAAGGGAGCCTGCTGCAAATGCCTGAAAATATTGATCAGATGGTTTACTTGAAAGATTACAAAGTCCCGTGTTATCTCATTGAAACCACAGATTTATGTTTTGAAGTAGAAAATAATTATACATTGGTGACTTCAATATTAGCGCTTCGGAAAAATCCCCTCAGCGATGATATCTCAAATATGCTAGTCCTCGATGGAGAAGCGCTGGAGCTGCAATCGCTAACCCTCGATGATACTCTACTAACAGAAGACAAATACCAAGTTACGGGAAATAATTTAAAAATATTTGGTGTGCCTCACAGCTTTTATTTAACTATTGTGACGAAACTATACCCTCGTGAAAATACGACTCTTAATGGTTTATATCAATCAAATCAATTATTGTGTACTCAGTGTGAAGCTCAGGGATTTAGGCGTATAACATATTATATTGATCGTCCAGATGTTTTAGCAATATTTACGACGGAAATCAAGGCAAAAAATTTACCCGTATTATTAAGTAATGGAAATTTAATTAGTGAATCAATACTCGATGATGGTAGAAAAAGAGTTAAATGGCATGATCCCTATAAGAAACCAAGTTATTTATTTGCGTTAGTTGCCGGTGATCTTGTCTGTGTCGAAGATACCTTTACTACAATGTCAAATAAGCAGGTAAAGCTGCAAATGTATGTAGAATCCTGTAACAAAAATAAATGTCAATTTGCATTAGAAAGTTTAAAAAAGGCGATGAAATGGGATGAGGAAGAGTATGCTCGGGAGTATGATTTAGAACTTTATATGATTGTTGCTGTAAGTGATTTTAATATGGGCGCTATGGAAAATAAGGGCCTAAATATATTCAATACTCGATATGTAGTCGTTGATCCTGATATGGCAACGGATATGGATTATCACTTGGTCGAGGCAGTTATTGGCCATGAATATTTTCACAACTGGACTGGTAATCGGATTACTTGTCGAGATTGGTTTCAATTAAGTCTTAAAGAAGGATTAACTGTTTTCAGGGAACAGGAATTTTCTGCTGCAATGGGATCCCAGGCAGTCAATCGGATTATGGATGTTGAACGATTGAGACGAATGCAATTTCCAGAAGATGCAGGGCCCCTGGCTCATTCGGTTCAGCCACAATCTTACCTTGAAATAAATAACTTTTATACAATGACTGTTTATGAAAAAGGTGCTGAAATTATTCGCATGCTCAAGGTGTTACTTGGAAAAGATAAATTTTCAAATGCTATGGAATACTATTTTTCTAGCTATGATGGCATGGCAATAACAATTGAAGACTTTTTTATGGCGATGGAAAAAGGTTCAGGCATGGATCTACATGTTTTTAAACGGTGGTATTATCAAGTGGGAACACCAAGAATTAACATAACCTGCCATTATGATGTAAAGGAAAAAGTTTTTCGACTTGATGTGGAGCAATTGACACAACCTCTAGTTTTCCCTATGACAATATCTCTTTTAAGATCTAATGGTGAAAAATGTTATTTAAACAATAGTACAAATGAAGTAGAGAGTGTCATCACTATTGCTGAATCTAAGCAGACATTGTTTTTTGATAAGATTGATGAAGAGCCAGTGGCGTCACTTTTTCGAAATTTTAGTGCACCAGTTTCTTTTACTTATACTCATTCGAGCGAAGAACTTCGGACATTAATTTTATACGACGATGATGGGTTTAATCGTTGGCAAGCAATGCAGCAGTATATGAAAAACATTTTCATTGAACTTATTCAAAACTATAAAAATAGTATAGCCTTAAACGGGCCTGATGAATTAGTTACAATTTTCCGGGAAATCTTGCAGGGAATAGAAACGGATAAATTGCTAGTATCTAAATTACTCACCTTGCCTAAAGAAATGGATGTTAGTGAATATCTTGTGGAAGATGATGTTGAAGCTGTGCATTTTTGCCATAATTTTATAAGTGATTATCTTGCCTCAGAGTTGCAAGATGTTTTTCAAGTCTGCTACGAAATGGAAGTTCTGAAAGGTGATTATCAATTTAATCATGGAGACTGGGGAAAGCGCGCTCTGAGAAATTGCTGCTTATGGTATTTGATGCGTCTACAAACAGATTTTTACTTAAAGCAGAGTATTACACATTTTACTTCTGCTAATAACATGTCAGATCGTATTGCAGCAATTTTTGCATTAAATAATATAGATTGTAATGAGCGCTCTTATCTATTGGATGTATTCTATAAAACGTGGCAGGATAATCCTTTAGTGCTGGATAAATGGTTTGCTTTTCAAGGCAGTTCAACCATATCTGGCACTGCTTCAAGAGTTCAAAATTTAGCTGAAATGCCAGAGTTTGTTTTAACAAATCCAAACCGCGTGAGATCGTTATTCATGGCTTTTTCCCGTAATCGGATCCACTTTCACGGAATTTCAGGAACAGGCTATAAGCTATTGAGCCATTTCATCTTAAAGCTTGACAAGATAAATCCTCAAGTTGCCGCTAGATTAGTGGAGCCATTTTCTCATTGGAAAAGATTTGATAAGCTGCGTCAGGAAAAAATGTGTATGGAATTAAAAAATATATTAAATGAAGATATTTTATCGAAAGACGTCTACGAGATAGCAAGTAAATCGTTGCAAAATGATTGATATGCAATCTTACCTGCGCCAAGTATAACCACGATTGCTTTTATGGAGTTTATTAGATGTCTGTGATAAAAAATGCCATAAGAACGAGTGACGTTGCCCAGCTAAAAGCTGCCATAGAAAAGCTCAGTAAAGAAAATGCACTTTTGCAAAAAAAACAAGAGCATTTTTATAAAAATGCTCTCCAATTAAACCAGATGGAGCAACTTTATGCGACAGTGTCGATAGGACTTGGATCCTTAGATCTTGACCTGCGATATTTACAAATAAATGATTATCTTGCTAAGATCCATGGTCTTTCTCGAAAAGATCATTTGGGGAAACATATTACAGAAGTTATTCCAGAAATGATTAGTGTTGTGGAGCCTTATTATCGTTATGTTTTAACTTCTGGTGAAGCATTATTAAACATAGAAGTAATGGATAAAAAACTTACACGCATTAAAGGGATGCATTATTGGTTAGCAAGTTATTACCCTCTAAAAACACCTACTGGTGAAATGTATGGGGTGAGTACCGTGTTACAAGATATTACGGAACGTAAAAAATCTGAGATAGCGTTAGTAGATTCAAGACAAAAAATTTCTGCTCAGCTTGAACATACGCCATTGGCTGCTTTAGCGTTAGATCTTGAGTTGCGTGCGGTAGATTGGAACTTGGCGGCTGAAAAATTATTTGGTTTTACAAGAGAAGAAGCCTTAGGGAAGCATTTAACGGAATTGATTATTTCTGAAGAAATTTTAGATGAACAAGTCACCTTGGTTTTTGATAAGGTGTTAAATGCTCAGGGTGGAAAACGAAATATTAATGAAAACCTTACAAAGGATGGTCGTAGAATTATTTGTGAATGGCATAACACGCCATTATTTGATCGAAATGGAAGCGTTATAGGTCTCGCGTCTATTGGTCAAGACATTACAGAACGACGAAAATTAACAGAAGCTTTAATGAACAGCGAAAGACGCTTTAAAAATCTCATTGATACTATTCCTTATGCTATTCAAGAAATTAGCTTACAAGGTGACATCAAACTCTGTAATTTTGCTCTTGCTAACATGCTGGGTTATGAAAAAGAAAACTTGATGAATGAATCTCTTTGGAATTTAATGGTCACTGAAGATGAGAAACAACAGTTTGCCGATTATTTTTTTAACCTACTTAAACAGAACGCGTCCCCTGATACGTATATCACACGGTTTTATAAAAAAAACTCAAGTATTATTTATGTAAAAATTGATTGGAATTATGTTCGAGATCTTCAAGGAGAAGTAATAAGTTTTATCTGTGCAATTTCTAATATAACAAGACATAAACAGGCAGAAGAAGCTTTATTCTTAAGTGAAAAACGATTTAAAACATTAGCTGATCTATCTCCTGTTGGTTTTTTTCACATAAACCCACAAGGTTACCTGTTGTATGTTAATAAACGATGGAGTGAGATAACAGGGCTTTGCTATGAAGAGGCAAGAGGTAAAAAATGGCTTTCAGTGATCCATCCTGAAGATATTGTTAAAATAACCGAAGAATGGAGTCGTATTTTATCCGATAAGAAAAAATTAAAGGTGGAGGTTCGTTTTCAAAAAAAAGATAATTCAACTGCTTGGGTGATTATGCAGCTTAAAGCAATTACAAGCGAAGAAGTTAACGAGGATTATGAGTCATTGCGCGGTTGCGTGGGGGCTGTGATTGACATTACTAAACGCCGAGAAAATGAAGAACAGATAAAACAAGATCAATTAAAATTGGCCCATTTTTCTCGATTGCACACTGTAGGTGAAATGGTTTCAGGGATTTCTCATGAACTCAACCAACCACTAACTTCAATTGTGCACTATACGGGAGGATGCTTAGAAAGACTTAAAAAAGAACAGGTTTCTTCTGAAATAACAGAAGCGATGAATAAAGTAATGCTGCTTGCCGAGCGAGCAGGGGCGATTATCCACCGACTAAAAAACTTTCTCAGGAAAGGAGAATTAATTAAAGAAGAGGTTGATATATCAGAGATTGTGTCTAATTCTATTAAGCTTATTGACCATGAAATTTACTCAAGCAAGGTTGATGTAAGTTTGCATTTTGATAAAAATCTACCAGAATTAAATCTTGACAAAATTCAAATGGAACAAGTAATGATAAATCTTATGACAAATGCTATTGAAGCGATGGAAGAGACACCAAGGATTTTACAGATTTCGATATCGCAATCTGGAAATTATATTGAAATTAAAATGCAAGATAATGGTGCTGGTTTCCCAGAAAATTTAAGTGAGGAAATCCTTTCTCCTTTTATTACAACAAAATCTAAAGGAATGGGACTTGGGTTGTCAATCTCTCGTGGGATTGTTGAAAAGCATGGTGGTAAATTACAAATCAAAAATTTACAACCTAATGGCGCTGTTGTCGTCATATTATTGCCAATAAAATTTGGAGAGAATCATGGACATAAATAAGCCGACGGTTTTTATTGTTGATGATGATAGGGAAGTGACTGATTCTTTATTGTGGTTAATCGAATCTGTAGGCTATCAAGTAGAAGTTTTTTATGATCCTCAAACATTTTTAGATAATTATGATCAATGTTCGGGATGTTTGGTTCTTGATGTTAGAATGCCAGAAATAAGTGGTCTTGAGTTGCAAGAAATTTTAAAAGAAAAAAAGATAACCTTACCTATTATTTTTATAACAGGGCACGGAGATATTCCAATGGCAGTGAGAGCCATGAAGTTAGGTGCTATGGAATTTTTAACAAAGCCTGTGAACAATCAAATTTTACTGGAAACAATTAACAAGGCGATTAAGTTAGATCAAAAACAAAAGAAAGATATTGTTGAGCATGAAAAAATAAAGGCTCGCTTTCAGCGTTTAACACCCCGTGAAAAGGAAGTTATGAAGTTAATGGTTAAGGGTAATTTGACTAAAATAATTGCTGACAAGCTTGGGATTAGTCCGAATACAGCTGAATTACATCGTGCAAAAGTTATGAAAAAAATGGAAGTGAAAGCCATTGCAGAACTGGTCACCTTAGCAGTTTCAGCAAAATTACAAGAATTGGAGCCAGCGTAGTTAGTTTACACTAGAGTTTTAGGTATCAGTAATCATACCACTTAGTGAAGATAAGTATTTTTATTTGGAGATCTTTAATCTATTATATGTTCTGCATGTAAGTGCACTGTCTATTAGGGCCTTTTTAAATCCAGTAATGGAGGAGGAAAGGCCCTGTTTTTTGCTTTAGATCATGTTTTTACAGTGGATAATATAATTGACATTAAGATTGCGATCTAAGTGACTTTTTCTTGACCAATGATTGTAGTGAAGCCCCGCTATGTCATTAACCGATAAGTGGTTTTTTCTTGCCCATCTTGTAAGCTCACTAGGCTTAATAAATTCCTTGTATTGATGGGTGCCCCGAGGAATTATATTAAAGATATATTCAGCACCAAGTATTGCTGTGATAAATGCTTTTGGGTGACGATTCAACGTTGAGAAAAATAAATCTCCGTCGGGGGATGTCAGTTTTTTTGCAGCATTAATAATTGATCCTGGATCAGGAACATGCTCTAGCATTTCGAAGCATGTAATAATGTCAAAACACTTAGGGTTTTGTATTGCAAATTCTTCGGCAGATGAGATTTGATAATTAAGATTTTGCTGGTGTTGCCCATGGTCTGTTGCTATCTGAATACAATCTTCACTGAGATCAATGCCAACAACGGTTTTAGCTTCTTTTGCTAGAGCTTCAGATAAAATTCCACCACCGCAACCAATGTCAACGATACGTTTGCCATTGAGGTTGCAGTGTTTTTTTATAAAGTCAATTCGAGTTGGGTTAATATCGTGTAATGTTTTAAGTTCACCCTCTCGATCCCACCACTTTTTTGCAAGACGGCTAAATTTTTTGACTTCATTTGGGTATGAATTATCCATTATGTTTCATCAAGGTATTTTTCTGCATCTAATGCTGCCATGCATCCAGTTCCTGCGGAGGTTACAGCTTGCCGATAAACATGATCGGAAACATCTCCGGCAGCGTAGACACCCGGGATTGAAGTCTCTGTGGCACCACCTTCACCACCACCTTTTATTTTGATATACCCATTGCGCATGGCTAACTGATCTTTAAAAATTTCTGTGTTAGGCGTATGGCCGATAGCAATGAAGACACCTTGAAGATCCATGTCCATGGTTTCCTGAGTTTTAACATTCTTAGTCCGCATGCCTGTAACACCACTGTCATCACCAAGCACTTCGTCAAGGACACTGTCCCATAGGATATTAATATTTCCTGTTTTTGCCTTTTCTAAAATGCGATGAGTTAATATTTTTTCAGATCTAAGTTGATCTCGGCGATGCACTAAGGTGACTTCTGCGGCAATATTAGAAAGGTAGAGGGCTTCTTCCACGGCAGTGTTACCTCCCCCAATAACGGCAACTTTTTGATTTCGGTAAAAAAATCCATCACAGGTTGCGCAAGCAGAGACGCCTCTGCCTTGATAAGCTTCTTCTGAGGGTAAGCCCAAATAACGAGCAGATGCACCAGTGGCAATAATGAGAGCATCACATTGGTACTGATTATTATCGCCTTCGAGCAAAAACGGAGGAGATGATAGATCAACTTTATTGATATGGTCAAAAATTACTTCTGTATCAAAACGTTCTGCATGTTTTTTCATGCGTTCCATTAAATCAGGGCCTTGCAGCCCCTCAATATCACCAGGCCAGTTATCCACTTCAGTTGTGGTTGTCAATTGACCACCTGGAACAATACCTGTGATAACAACCGGGTTTAAATTTGCTCGTGCGGCATAAATTGCGGCGGTGTATCCTGCCGGGCCTGAGCCTAAAATAACCAATTGCTTTTTAATTGGATGAGTCATAAAAATTTTTCTCCACTGGTGTCTGCATCTCTCTTAGGGAATGTTACAATAAGCAGCTGAAGATGGATACCCCTTAATAATGAGGTAATGGGTGAAAAAACCAGACGAAACAATTTTTAGACATATGCGGCAGCGTTTGAAAGAAGGCGTGTTGCTCTTTGGTTTTGGGGTTTCCCTGTACCTCCTCATTTCTCTGTTTAGTTTTTACACAACAGATCCCGGTTGGTTTAGCAGCGGAAGTGGTGGGATTGTGAAGAATTCCGGCGGACGAGTGGGTGCATGGTTCGCAGATTGTTTTTTCAATTTATTTGGTTATCTTGCTTTCCTATTTCCATTTGTTTTTGCCTACAGTGCCTGGTCGTTTCTTCGTGAGAGAGAGGCCGAATCATCCCATGCTTATTTGCAGCTCTTAAGGCTAGCAGGCTTTATCATTGTAATTTTGTCCGGCTCTGGATTAGCGAGTTTGCATATTCACTCGCATCTTTGGGTTTTGCCTTTGTCCGCTGGAGGGATTTTAGGCGATTCATTGGGATTTGGCTTAGCAGACAAATTTAATTTTTTGGGTTCAACTCTGTTTCTTCTGACTTGTTTTTTAGTGGGTAGTACTTGGCTTACCGGTATATCTTGGCCCCAAGTTATTAAGGTATTTACAATAATGGTGTTTGAAAGCCATAGAATTTTTATTACTATTTGGCAGAAAAGCCGCGAAAAATTGAAAACACGCTGGGAGGTAGCACAGTTATGTTTGCCGAAGCCTAAAACGACGATAGAAATCAACACAGAGCATTTTACTGCATTTTCAGAAGATATTGTTGATGTGGAACCTATTGATATGGAAGTTGTGTTACCCGCCACAGGCCCTGTAATTAATAAACCTGCTAAACGCAAAGTTCATACGCCTTCGTTTAAAGCGTCAAAACAAAAAGGTTTACCTTCAGTGGATTTATTAGAACGTAATGTTATGGCAAATGTCGCGCACTTTTCTGCGGATTTTTTACGGGAACGTTCCAAAGAAGTTGAAATGCGTTTGAAGGATTTTTCTGTGGATGCCAGAGTGGTTGCGGTGCATCCTGGGCCTGTCATTACTCGATACGAACTAGCCTTAGCACCCGGACTTAAAGTGAGTAAAATTACCGGGCTTGCCAAAGATATAGCTCGTTCATTGTCTATGATCAGTGTTCGTGTGGTTGATGTGATACCAGGAAAATCTGTGATTGGTCTGGAATTGCCTAATGAAACCAGAGAAACCGTTCGGTTGCGAGAGTTATTAGAATCGGATCAATATTCTCAGGCGAAATCACCCTTAAGTTTGGTTTTAGGAAAAAACATTGCTGGAAACCCAATTATTGTTGACTTAGCAAAAATGCCTCACTTACTTGTGGCGGGTACCACGGGGTCGGGTAAGTCAGTCGGTGTGAATGCAATGCTGTTGAGTATTTTATTTAAATCAACACCAGAGCAGGTGCGATTAATATTAGTTGATCCTAAGATGCTTGAATTATCTATCTACGATGATATACCGCATCTATTAACTCCTGTTGTAACCGACATGAAAGATGCTGCTAATGCTCTGCGGTGGTGTGTTGCGGAAATGGAGCGGCGTTATAAATTAATGGCTGCAATGGGGGTCAGGAATTTAGCAGGGTTCAATAAAAAAGTGCACGATGCGATTGATAATGGAAAACCATTGGAAAATCCCTTAATTCCCAAAGATCCAATGCTAGCAGAAGATCAAGAAGTAGAAACCCTTGAAAAATTGCCTTCAATTGTTGTGGTTGTTGATGAATTTGCCGATATGATTATGGTGGTAGGAAAAAAAGTTGAGCAACTCATTGCACGAATTGCTCAAAAGGCTCGTGCAGCGGGTATACATTTAATTTTAGCGACTCAACGTCCTTCTGTCGATGTCATTACCGGGCTGATTAAAGCAAATATTCCAACTCGAATTTCATTTCAAGTTTCATCTCGGGTAGATTCAAGAACCATTCTGGATCAGCATGGCGCTGAGCAATTGCTTGGGCAAGGCGATATGCTGTATTTGCCACCAGGTTCTGGTGTACCTATGCGAGTTCATGGTGCTTTTGTTGCAGATGAAGAAGTTCATGCGGTTGTTGATGAACTTAAAAGGCGCGGTGAGCCAGCCTACCTCGATGAGATTGTTACTGGCGGCGGAGAATTAGGTGGTCATGACGGGGCTTTTATTGGTGATGGTGATGAAGGTGATGCTGAGCAAGACGAATTTTACGATCAAGCAGTGGCTTTTATAACTAAAACTCGGCGAGCATCTATTTCAGGTGTTCAACGAAAATTTCGCATAGGTTATAATAGAGCGGCTAGAATTATTGAACAAATGGAAGCCTCAGGTATTGTGAGTGCTATGGATCAAGGCGGTGGGCGTGAAGTTTTAGCTGCACCTCCACCAAAAGAGTGAGAAAGATTATGAAAAAAATATTTTTATCTGTTGTTGTCATATTTTTTGCCATCAATTCTTGCTTTGCAAACGATGGTTTTACACAGTTAGAAGAAAGATTAGGTCATTTTCATAGTATGAAAGCTAACTTTCAACAGCAAATTTATGATAATTATGGAAATTCATTGAGTTACACAACAGGTTCGGTTGCTATTGAGCGCCCAGGAAAATTTCGTTGGTATACAAAGTCACCCACAGAGCAATTGATACTATCTGATGGGCGCAAGGTTTGGATCTATGATATTGACTTGGAACAGGCAACTATTCAACGCTTTGAGCCATCATCAGAATCTTTGCCAGCGTTGTTACTTACTGGAACGACTCAAGATTTACAAGATAAATTCAATGTAGCTATCAGTCGTGCAAATAAGCGAGAGATTTTTTCATTGACTCCCATTGCACCAGGGAATGATAATCTATTTCAGCAGGTAGAATTGTATTTTATGAATAATAAAATTGATCGAATGCGTTTCCAAGATAGTTTAGGACAACAAACCGAACTGTCTTTTTCTAGTGTGAAAATTAATCCGACAATTAATTCTAACCAGTTCCAGTTTAAAGCACCTCAAGGGGTGGATGTCATTGATAATAGTTAAGCGGTGAATTGTTCAATGGTTCCTGAAATGTTACAGCCGTTAGCCGCAAGAATGCGTCCTCAAACCATAGATGATTTTATTGGGCAAGAGCATTTGTTTGGTGATAAGAAGCCTTTGACTCAAACATTGGGAGCAGGGTGTTTGCATTCAATGATATTGTGGGGGCCTCCTGGAACGGGGAAAACCACATTGGCAAAGCTTCTTGCCCAAGCTGCGAATACAGAAGTGAAGAGTATTTCAGCGGTACTAGCAGGTGTAAAAGACATACGAGAAATTGTAAAACACGCAAAAAACTCTTCTCAACGTACTGTATTGTTTATTGATGAAATTCATCGTTTTAATAAAATTCAACAAGACGCATTGTTACCTCACGTTGAAGAAGGAACATTAACTCTCATTGGCGCTACAACAGAGAATCCATCTTTTGCATTAAATGGAGCTATTTTATCTCGGGTAAGGATCTACGTTTTAAAGGCATTAACTGCTGAGGATATTAAACGCATTCTTATACAAGCCCTGATGGATAAGGAGCGTGGATTTGGTCGTTATGATATTCAATGGGATGAACAAAGTTTACTAATTCTGGCAAATTTTTCATGTGGTGATGCGCGCTATGGGCTGACTCTGTTAGAATTATGTATTGAGTCTCAAGCAGATGATTCTCTTGTTATCTCTTCTGAAACAATCAACCCTATTGTGCAAAAAAAATCAGTGAATTTTGATAATCACGGTGATATCTTTTATGAACAAATTTCTGCGTTACATAAATCTATTCGTGGCTCTTCACCGGATGCAGCGCTTTATTGGTTATGTCGAATGTTGGTAGGAGGATGTGACCCTCTGTATTTGGCTCGTCGTCTTGTTCGCATTGCCAGTGAAGATATTGGCAATGCGGATCCAAGAGCATTAGACCTTGCATTAAAGGCATGGGATGTTATGCTGCGCTTGGGTAGTCCTGAAGGAGAATTAGCACTTGGACAAGCCGTGATTTATTTAGCGAGTGCTGCAAAAAGTAATGCTAGCTATATGGCCTTTGAAGCTGCGATGCAAGATGCTAGAGATTTTGGAGAACTTGATGTTCCAGTGCATCTGCGGAATGCTCCTACCAAATTAATGAAACAACTAGGTTATGGTAAAGACTATATCTATGCTCATGATTGCGCTCATGGCTATGTTCCAGGAGAGCAGTATTTTCCTGATGAATTACAAAAAAAAATTTATTATTACCCTGTTGATCGTGGCTTAGAGATTAAAATTAAAGAGAAGTTAATCCGACTTAAAGCATTAGATAAGGAAAAAACATGTTAGATCCCAATTGTTTTCGTGGTGAGTTGCATAATACGGCGACAAAACTTAAAAAGCGTGGTTTTGATTTAGATATCGATACGATTGAACGTTTGGAAGAAGAGCGAAAAACACTACAGGTAAAAACCCAAGAATTACAGAATTTACGTAATATGCGATCTAAGGCGATTGGTCAAGCTAAGGCTAAGGGTGAAGATATTCAGCCATTGTTAGACGAGGTTGGAGATCTGGGGGAAAAGCTAAAGGACTCTAGTGAACAGCTTGAAAATGTCCAAGATTCTCTTCAATCTATTATTTTAGGTGTTCCAAATATTCCTCATGAAGATGTGCCTGAAGGAAATTCTGACGAAGATAATGTAGAAGTTCGCCGCTGGGGAACCCCGAAGACTTTTGACTTTCAAGTATTGGATCATGTTGAATTAGGGGAGAAACACCAGGGAATGGATTTTGAAGCTGCCAGTAAAATAACAGGCAGTCGATTTATGGTATTAAAATCTGAAATAGCAAGACTTCATAGGGCTGTTATTCAATTTATGTTGAACTGCCAGGTTGAAGAAAATGGCTATCAAGAAGTTTATGTACCAGCAATTGTTAACCAAGATAGTTTATGGGGCACACGGCAATTGCCTAAATTTGAAGGTGATCAATTTTCCCTAGAAGGAGAGCATGGTTATTATTTGATTCCAACAGCAGAAATACCACTAACGAACCTCGTGCGCAATGAAATTATTGATGCATCACAACTGCCTTTGAAATTTGTTGCTCACACTCCTTGCTTTCGTCCGGAAGCAGGGAGCTATGGTAAAGATACACGAGGTATGTTTCGTCAGCACCAATTTGAAAAAGTTGAATTAGTATGGATTGTTAAGCCTGAAGAATCTTTTGCTGCTTTGGAAAAACTGACTCAACATGCAGAAATAATTTTACAAAAATTAAACTTACCCTATCGAGTTGTTACACTTTGTGGTGGTGATTTAGGTTTTTCTTCTACAAAGACATATGATTTAGAAGTATGGTTGCCAGGACAGGAGCAATACCGGGAAGTGTCATCTTGCAGTAACATGTTAGATTTTCAGGCGAGAAGTCTGCAAGCTCGTTATCGGGATCCAGAAACGGGCAAGCCAGAATTAATCCATACGCTCAATGGCTCTGGTCTTGCAGCGGGGAGAACAATGATTGCGGTGATGGAAAATAATCAAGATGAGCAAGGTAAGATCCATATTCCTGAGGTTTTACAGCCTTATATGAATGGATTAACTGTTATTGGCTAAATCATTTCAATAAGAAAGTGTGTCCATGAGAAAAGAAGTTGCATCAAATCGATCGCTGTGATTTACTCTCAATGGCCAGGCTCACCCTTGAAATAAACTCATGATTTGGAGGGGTAGTAAATAAATGAAGTTATTTAACCATGTACAAATAAAAGTAAAATATCTTGCTGCCAGCAAGCAATTTTATGACACCATAATGAAAATCCTAGGGTACAAAACTGTGCTAGAAATTGATAATACGGTTATTGGTTACGGCACAGATGTCCATGATATGTTTGAAATCAGGCAGTCAAGTTCTGAATTTTGCTTATCTCAATCTGCTCATATTGCTTTTAATGCGCCCAATCTTCAATGTGTTAACGAATTTTATCAGGCTGCTCTTGAAAAAGGAGCAAGGTGTAATGGAAAACCAGGATTTAGGGCTGAATATGAGAAAGGTTACTATGCTGCTTTCATTATAGATCCTGACGGACACAACATTGAAGCAATTTATAAGGAATAAGATTTCACGAAATTATTTCCATTGATGATTTTCTCCTCGAATAGTTGAATAGATACGCTGATTTCAAGGTGCTGCTCCCCCTACGTGCCGTGACTTGTTCCTGAGAGTTCGACACGAAAATCAGAAAATTATTTATTAAAAACATGTGATTAGCTAAAGAATGCAACTAATGAAGGAGAAAAGCTTCCAAATATCGTGTAAAGAGTGCTTCCAAGCATGATGCTTTACCCAATTGTTCGATCTTTTTCTCTGGATGCTGCGAGCGAGTCGCAGCACGTAGGGGGGGGGCGAGCACCGATTTAATTGATCCCCCCAACAAGGCTTTCCACCGAATAAATTGATCCCCCCCTTCCAGTGGGCTTTTTGTCTTTAAGTAGAGGCGATTTTTGCAGATCTATCTTAAGATTTTCCCCCTACCGCCTACGTGCTGCGGCTCGTCCGCAGCATCCAAGAATAAACAATGATATTTGTGACAAACTCTCAGGAACAAGTCACGGCATCCAGGAAAGCTTATATAAGCCGGGCAATTTGTGTCGAACGCTCAGTGGTCAACTTAACTATGGGAAACCAATGCAAGTGTGCCATAGCTGGTAGGTCCGCCGATGATAGAAGCAGAGCCATTGAAAATCTTTAGCTCTTATGCCTATGTAAATCACCCACTATGGATATATATTCAGTAAGATTTTGGGTATTAAAAAATTCTCTGTTGGATATGATAGGGTTTTTTTCCTTTTGATAAATGTGGTGCCGGTTTTATGTAGGGTTGAAAATGGGTTCTCTTAGAAGAAAGAAAAAAAGAGTGCGTTTTTGAAGAATAGTTTTTTTTAAAAATATTTTTTGATTTTTTTACAGGGCGATGTATAGCTTTAGATTTTTTTTCTTTAGGAAATGAAAGTGTTATTTGAGGTGTGTGTTTTTGATAACGCTTAAAAGCATTAGCAGTATCACAGGTAAAAGATGAAAAATTTTCAGATAGTAGAGATAATGATTTTGATAATTTCAATGGTAATTTAAATTTATCAGCAATAGATATGCCACCACCGATGGCTAAAATGGCTTGGCAAGCAGCGGCAAAAGTGATGATAGGGAGATCGATAATGATACGTTTAGCAATTCGCAGGAGGGGGAAGAGTTTCTTATTAGGGGATGTTTTCATTTCTTTGAAAAATTGAACACTGTCTTCAATAAGTTGCATGCCATTTAGACAAAGGAACTTTGATTTTTTTAAAGGGTGTTTGACAAATTCTATAGTATGAGCGATGAAAGGTCCGATCAACTTACCTATGCCATGGGAAGCATGCCCGGCAAACTGATTAAAACTATTCCAATTAAATATACCAATGGATATAAGTGGTGCTGTATAAATTAAAGATTTACTAACAATTTCACTGATACTTAAAGATAGCCCTAAAAATGTTCTCATTAATGCAGCCAATTCCATTTGATAGGTGCCTAACGTTGCAATCATTGCAAATGTAAACATGGCTGAAAAAGTGAGGAAGAAAATACCATGCAAAACAATAGTAGAGACTAATTTACAGCGATGATGAAATAATTGAGATGTAATCTCATTTTCAAGCATAAAATTTATAGGATTTACAATTTTTTGCGGCGTCCATGTATCTTGAATCATGGCTTTGATTGTGTGAAAAACGGATCCTTTTGTAAAAACAGCATTTTTAGCGGCAATAAATTTATCACAAGCTTTTCTACAAAAAGTTATCATTGAGTGATACATAAGTCCAGTATAACTAACAATAGAGGTTGCTGTAATGATTAATGTGATCCCAAAGGTTAATGAGGCAGGAAAAATTGGAATAGCAAATAAAAATCCTGCTCCAATCATACTTACAGTGACGGCCATCGATGCGGAGATTGCTAGTGTTGCTAAGCAAAACAACTTCCCAAGTTTAGAGTTAAATCCATAAGTGACTTTTTTCTTTACAAATAACCGTTGAAAAATATCATTTAACACAGGACCAAATAAATAGGATGAAGTATAAAATATTGCAAACCCAAGAAAGGGGATCAGGAGAGGGTTTGTACCAAAAATAAAAAGCTCAAACATCGATACAATTGCAATGCCAATACTCGTAAATATAGTAAAAAAGAAATTTGCTATGTGGATTAATTGCTTTTTTTTTCGACGTATTTCGCGATTAATATAATCATTTTTCCTTTGGATTACGGTGTAGCGAATATATTCTTTTTGTTGTAAATCCTGAGTTAATTGTCTTTTGCTAAGCTTGCTGCGGGACCATGTATTGATCTCATTTTTGAAGTTTTTTATGAGTCCATCTTTCCTTTTCTCATTTATTTTTAATGCCTCAGCGCTTTCATTTTGGATAAACATCAAGGACCGAATCAATTCTTCCGAAAATTGATCGATGTTTTTATATGGATCTTTTGGGGATTGACTTTTAAAGTATAAGTTAAATATTTTTTTTAAATGAGCCTGGTCACTAATATTGCTAAATAGTTTTAGCAATTGTAATGTTTGAA
The DNA here is from genome assembly GCA_021773305.1 of Gammaproteobacteria bacterium. Classification (GTDB taxonomy): domain Bacteria; phylum Pseudomonadota; class Gammaproteobacteria; order UBA1113; family UBA1113; genus JAJFKH01. The sequence continues at coordinate 68,153 of JAJFKH010000030.1, forward strand.
AATCATATTTTGAATTTTTAAATTTTATAGGATGGATTAAGCCATAAAAATTTAAAGTATATGGTTTGTGAATGAAGTTATAAAATGTCACCCTTATTTTTTTATAATTCTCCATATGATGTTTGAATATTTTATCGTTAATAAAAGTTTCTGTGTTTTTTGACGGTTCTAGCATCAGGCTTTCCATTGAAAGTTTTTCAGAGTTTCTTTTTGTTAACAGCCTATTCCAAATGAGTTTTAATTCATTTTTTTGTTGTTCTGATTGCCTTCGAAATATAGCTGTACGATATTCTTTTATGATTTTTTTTTCGAGCTTTAAAGTTAGTTTAGATTCAAATTTGTTTTTGCAAGGGATTAAGTCTCTTTTCATTAAGATAAATCGTAATAAAAGTTGTTGTAAATTGGGAAAGAAATGTAGTAGGTTAAATATAGCTTTAATAATAAAATTAAATTTAAATAATTTTATTTGAGCGTATATTATTTTATTTTTATAGGAGCGTAAATTGGACAGCTTAATATGCTGCTGAAATTCAAGGGCTACCTTTTTTTTAATTTGTAGGGGATCCACATTGTTTTGATGATTTTTTAAACGTTTAGCAAGATCATCATAGAGATCTCGTGGATCTTTATCAAAACTATCGATTGCTTTTTGTAATTTTTTTTGAAATGTAGCCATTGCCTTTATAACCGTAAACCCTAGTATTATCTATACTAGGGTTCAATGGTAAAATAATTAAAATGCACCTATGGGTGGAACCATTGGATTTGCCAGATCAAAAGGTCTATCTGAGCTATACCCACAATGCCGGAATGAACCCGAGCTGTCATTACCCATGGACTGAAAGAATGCTTGCTGTTGTCTAAATTGTCGGGGCTTCCCTATTCTGATTGGAATTCCATTGATTTTTGGCTTATCTGGAGCATCTGGATTACCTCCTCCGCCTAGGTTTGGATCTCTTGGAGGTGGGTTAGGGTTATGCCTGCCGCGTGGATAATTTTCTCTTCCTGGCGCTACATCAGGACGATTTTTTTGGGTATGTATATGATTATCAGAGCAGTTTGGGGTACGACTTCTGATGGGAGGTAAGACACCAGTGATTGTATTACAGCTAACAGATGCTGTGAGCACCGTGGAAAATGAGAGTGCTTTTTTTGCAGGTGTGGTCGCACCGCCCAATGATAAAGCAGCAAATCCTGATGCGTTAGCTAATAAAAGAACCGTATGCCACAAGGTATCGACAAATATAAACTGCAATAGGGGCAGCACGTATTTTCGCGGATTATCTTTGGCATTAATAAAGGCAGCAGCTCCCTGCTTCTTGAACGTTTTTGCCTGTTCAATGCTATCTTTGAAGGTTCTTCGAGGATGGACAATCGTATTGACTATGCCCTTACCGATATTTTTAACGGTGTCTTTAATGGCAAATACCAAATGGGCAACAGCATTAGATGCTTGCTTATTTGCCCAAGCAAAAAATGACATTTCATTGAGAAGATTAAATGCTCCATCCACAACACCGCAAAACCCAAAAACAAGCACTGCACTAACAACTTCTGCAACAGGTTTATAAAGCCCTAACCATGTATGCAAAAAATCTACGAACTGAGGCTGCCAACCCAGTAGTGTGAATATGGTGCCAAAAGCAAGCATTGCACATGCTGTGGTCATAAAGAAGGGCATGAATATTTTTCCAATAACAAACCCTGCGCGTTTGACATTTTCCTTGCGGGCAACATTTTTTTTGATTTTTAATTTTGCAGCTTCGCTAAGCTCTTTCCCGCCCTGAGCTTCTTCTTTGTCTTTGATCATATGATAAGCTTTAACATTATGGTTTAACGCAACTTTTTGATTCTGTTTTTGCGTAGCATCTTGGCGGCGTTGTTCAATTTCTTCCGTGCTTAACTTTGCTTCTCCAGCCTTTTTTCTCTGGGCAATAATTTTTTCAATTTTTCCATCAACCTTTTCAGCAGTGGTATTGTAATCAAAATCAAGAGGGTTCTTCCAATAGCGAACGAAGTGAACTCCCAGTTGCTTGAAGCTGGGTTGCTCAAGTCGAGCCAGCTTCCTTTTTAAATCTCGCACCTCTTTCAGAGCAGTCTGTCTTGTTGCATTTTCCCGGGCATTATTCAGTCTTTTTTGTGCTTCCTTCAGCATTTTTCGGGTCTTTTTGAGCTTTCCATTAAGTACTTTGTTCGAATAATCATTTTTTGGCGTTAGCTGATTCAGTACTGTATAAACCGATGCTTTGAGTAAGCCTGCAATAGGACTATAGAGGTATTTTTTGATGGCTCCTTTTGATTCGCTCATCTCTCTATTAGAAAATATTTTAGCGTTTTTAATGGCACCCACTGCAAAATTGGCAAACTTTTTTGATACACTTGCAAAGGCCACATACATAACCCCTAAAAAGCCGAGAAAAGAAGTGACGCCAAGATAAGTTCCAACTGTCAAGGCAATAGCAAAGGGAAAGGCAGGGATCCCCATTACGGCAACAAAAGTAAGCCCTCCCATCACTGCTGACATGCCGGCAGCCATTGCAAAAACGGCAATCATGGCTCCTTTTCCTTTGAAGGATTTAGCACCATTGAACCAATCTGCCTTAATAAACAGTTGAACAAGGGTATCTAAGGTATCTTTATAAAACAACTTTTTATTAAGTATAACTGTGGTCAGAGCAACCATAACGGCCAAAACTGGATTGAGACCTAACAGGGTGATGAGCGCAAAAAAACCTAGCACTCCCTGGCCAATAGCAATACTTAAGGCAGTAACCTGTGCAAGAAGTTTAGCTATCGCTTTTTTCCTTCTGAAGCTAAATTCCTTATAGCCCATAGGCTTTGCTTCAACGCTAGCGAGACAATAGTCATCTCCTGTGGTTTTATGTTTTTTGTCTAAGGTAAGAAGTTCATGGTGTTTATGAAACTTAGTGATATCGTCAAAATTATCTTGAAAAAATGAGGTCATTATTTTTTTATATTTCTGCTTTTCTTTGGGTTCTCCCTGGTCTATTTTATTTTTAATTTCGTTAAATATAAATTCACTATGTAATTTAACATATTCATTTTTAGAAAAATCAAGTATTTGCTTGATTGAAAGTTTGTACTTATAGAGGTTGCTTAATGAAGTGTAAATTTTCTCTAAGGATTCTAACTCACTCTTAGGAGGTGCTTCTGGCATATTCTTGAGCCTCAACAAGAGTTCTTCATATTCATTTTTAGCAGCAATCTTTGCAGCTTTAAGTATATCTACTTCGCTTTTTTTATTTTTAAATGTAAATCTTTGATTTGCTTTGATTTTTTTAAGATGTTTCTGGATGCTTTCTTCTATAAAGGAAGATTTGCAAGCTTCTAATAAGGTAATACTTTTGTTGATATATTGACTTGCTTGAAAATTATTTGCTATTTTTAAGCTTAGATTATTTTTTCTCGTGAATCGATTAGCATCTATTTTTAAAGCTCTGATAAGTGCTACTTTTTTTTGGGTATTGGTAATACCGTAGGGTTTTAGATTTTTTTCCTGTAATTCTAAGATATTAGCGTGGACAGATGCTAAGAAGCCATCTAGCATCGCTTTTGGATCTTCGGGGACATTATTTCCCACGTTAAAATAAGCATCAAAATAATCGGAAATGATTTTTTTGCCACCTAGATAGTTAAGCTTTTCGATGAGATCTAAAGTCACTGAATCTAGCTTTCCATGATATAGAGGAAGCTTGCTAAGCAGCTTATGAGCGATTATCGCTCCAGGGTTATTTAGGTAAGTAAGTATTGTGTTTTTGATGATTTTAAATCGAGTTTCATAGTATGTTTCTGTTTTTTTTCTATGATCTGTGACGATGGTGTATAGCCCCGGGTTAATAATATCTTTATCAAGCAGTGGCATTTTATTAAGGTTTTGATAGCGATGCAGATGGTATATTACTTCATAACACTGCCGTTTTACCTGTTTATTTTGTTCTGTGTCTTTTTGGCGTTTGCTAAGAGATCCTAAACGAATTTCTAGCTTTTTCAAGGTTGACTTTACGTGAGATGTATGGTCATTGTAGCCGAGAATTAAAAAATCTTTTTCTTTTAATTTTTCTTTTAAAAAGCTGATTTCAGATCCAGTCACCTTTGCACGCTTATAACCAATATTATTTTTTTCTAACCTCAGTATGTCAAAAGCAAGTTCATCAGCAATATCGTGTTTTGCTTTGCTATTTTTGCAAATCTTCAGTTCAATAAAAAGCGCGTGAGCTAGGCTGCGATATAAATCAGAGATTGCAGTTGGATCAACTAAGTCTTCATCCTGGTGGTCTTCTAATTGACCAGCATTGAATTGGCTATGAATAAATTGTGTATGGAGGTGAGTGTGATGGCGCTCATGATTTTGTTTTTGCGCTTTTCTAAGGCTTTTAGGTTTATCTGGATGCTTGGCTGGAGCATTGAGCTCAAAGCCGTCGGATAATTCAACAGCATTTTTCACCTTAAATTTAACGTATTTGTAAGCTATTACTTGAGCCATGGCACTGTTTCCTTCTTTTGATTCTTAAGCTATTCTTATTTCCCACCCTAGCACAAATTTAAATCAGTGGGAATACTTTTTTTTTGGAATTTTATTGCATTGGTGTAAAGGTGATATTTGTGGCTAAAAAAAACACAAAAAGGCAAATGATAAACATCACAATGATCTATGGTATAATGGTAAGTTGTGTTGTTTATAATTTGTTCAAAACGGAGTCTTTTTAGGCCATGGCAGAGTTAGTGAGTAGGGTAACGCCGGTAACCATTGAAGAAGAGCTAAAGCAGTCTTATCTTGATTATGCGATGAGTGTTATCGTTGGACGAGCGCTTCCAGATGTCAGAGATGGGTTAAAACCTGTACATCGTAGAGTGCTCTATGCAATGAGTGAACTGAATAATGACTGGAACAAGTCCTATAAAAAATCAGCGAGGATTGTGGGTGATGTCATTGGTAAATACCATCCCCATGGTGATACAGCTGTCTACGATACCATTGTACGTTTAGCGCAACCTTTTTCCATGCGATATCCCTTAGTTGATGGCCAAGGGAACTTTGGCTCTATTGACGGTGATATGGCGGCGGCCATGCGATATACAGAAATACGTATGTCGAAAATTGCGCATATGTTATTGGAAGATCTGGATAAAGGTACCGTAGATTTTGTACCTAATTATGATGGCAATGAGATGGCTCCCTCGGTATTGCCTACACGGATCCCGACTTTGTTAGTGAATGGCTCTTCAGGAATTGCAGTGGGTATGGCCACGAACATTCCACCCCATAACTTAAATAATGTCATTGATGCATCTTTAGCATTACTTCAAGCTCCGGAACTCACCATAGAAGATTTAATGGAGCATATTCCAGGCCCTGATTTTCCTACGGCAGCTATTATTAATGGCAGGGCAGGGATCATTCAAGCTTACCGTACGGGTCGAGGGCGAATTTATGTTCGTGCGAGAACCCATATTGAAGATGATGATAAATCGAGTAAGCAAAGTATCATTGTGACAGAGCTTCCCTACCAAGTGAACAAAGCCCGATTAATTGAAAAAATTGCAGAACTTGTCAAAAATAAAAAAATTGAAGGCATTACAGGTCTTCGAGATGAGTCAGACAAAGATGGTTTGCGTGTTGTTGTAGAGTTAAGACGGGGTGAGATTGCGGAAGTGATCCTCAATAACCTTTATGCTCATACTCAACTACAAACGGTTTTTGGTATTAATATGGTAGCGCTGGCAAATGGTCAGCCTCGAACATTAAATTTAAAACAAATTTTAGAAGCCTTTTTGCAACATCGACGAGAAGTTGTAACGCGAAGAACACTTTATAACTTAGCAAAAGCAAAGGAGAGAGCGCATACATTAGAGGGTTTAGGGATTGCTTTAGCTAATATTGAAGAAATCATAGCTTTAATCAAAGCTGCGCCTAACCCAGCGATTGCTAAGGAGCAATTGTTGGAAAAAAATTGGCAACCAGGTCTTGTAAAAGCCATGTTATCAGTCACAGATGACCCTTTAATTTCACGTCCTGATAATTTAGAGTCCTACTATGGTTTTAAAGATGATGGCTATCGATTATCTCCGGCTCAAGCCCAGGCAATTCTTGATTTAAGACTACATCGATTGACCGGCTTAGAACAGGAAAAAATCCATAGCGAATATAAAAAACTGCTGGATCAAATTCGAGACTATTTAGATATTCTGAGTTCTCCCGATCGATTACGTTATCTTATTCAAAAAGAGCTAGAAGAAGTCAAAGAGCAATTTGGCGATGAACGACGCACAGAGATCATGTCTTCTCAGCAAGATTTGACCGTGGAAGATTTGATTACGGAAGAAGATGTGGTTGTGACCTTATCTCACCAAGGCTATGTGAAGTATCAAGCGTTAGATGTTTATCAGGCACAACGTCGAGGCGGCAAAGGTAAATCGGCAACGAATATTAAAGAAGAAGATTTTATTGAAAAACTCTTAGTGGCAAATACCCATGATACGATTTTGTGCTTTTCGAGTACGGGTAAAGTTTATTGGATGAAGGTCTATCAGTTGCCTTTGGCAAGCCGCCAATCTCGCGGACGCCCAATTAATAATATTTTGCCTCTGGATGAAAATGAGCAAATTCAATCGATTTTGCCGGTTCGAGAATATGAAGATGATAAATTTATCTTTTTTGCAACAGCCAATGGCACTGTTAAAAAAGTGAATTTATCATTGTTCTCACGTCCAAGGGCGAACGGCATTATTGCAATTGATATCGATGATGATAATAAACTCGTGGATGTTGCACTGACAGATGGTCAGCAAGACGTTATGTTATTTAGCAATGCAGGAAAAGTCACTCGCTTTAATGAAGGTGATGTTCGAGCCATGGGACGAACTGCTCGGGGTGTTCGAGGCATGAAGCTGAGCGATACTCAAGAAGTGATTTCTTTAATTATTGCTGAAACTGCGGGTATGATTCTAACTGTCACTGAAAATGGTTATGGAAAACGGACTGCCATTGATGAGCACCGGGTTGCTGGTCGTGGCGGGCAGGGTGTGATTGCTATTCAAGTGAGTGAACGTAATGGTGCCGTGGTTGGTGCATGTCAGGTTAATGAAAATGATGAAGTTATGTTGATTAGTGACCGTGGCACATTGGTTCGTACGCGAGTGGAAGAAATTTCTGTTGTAGGGCGAAATACTCAGGGCGTTCGACTTATTCGTGTATCGGATGGAGAAAATCTTGTTGGGATCCAGCCCATTGCTGAGATTGAGGAGGAGGCGTAAATGATGATCGAGCCTAAAATTAGGGGGTTTATCTGTACCACAGCACATCCTGAAGGCTGTAGCGCTCATGTGGAGTCACAAATAAACGCTATTTCACAACAGAGCAATATTCAAGGATGTAAAAGTGCATTAATTATTGGATCATCAACAGGATACGGTCTAGCCTCCCGTATAATGGCTCTTGAGTGCAATGCAGCGACAATAGGTGTTTGTTTTGAAAAACCTGCTAGCGGTAAGCGTACGGCTTCCGCAGGTTGGTATAATACTGCGGCATTCGAAAAATTTTCCAATGATAGGGGGATTTATGCTGGCACTATTAACGGAGATGCTTTTTCTAGTGAAATTAAAGCGCAAACCATTGAGTTGATTAAAGACAAAATGGGAACGGTAGATTGCGTTATTTATAGCCTTGCTTCACCTAAACGGGTTGATCCGCTGACAGGAGAAACCTATAGTTCATCGCTGAAAACCACAGGCGATAATTTTAAATCATTTACTGTGGATCCTATCAAAGAGATATTATCAACTGTTGAAGTTACACCCGCAAGTGAAGAGGAAATTGCTGAAACTGTCAAAGTGATGGGAGGGGAAGATTGGAAGCTGTGGATGGATGCATTGCGAGAAGCCGGTGTGCTTGCGCCAGATGCAATATCCCTTGCTTATTCCTATGTAGGGCCAACCTTAACCTATCCAATTTATCGTGAAGGCACCATTGGTTATGCAAAAAAAGATTTAGAAAAAACAGCAAAACTTATTACCCAAGATTTAGCTGAGTTGGGTGGAAAAGCCTATGTCTCTGTGAACAAAGCAGTTGTCACCCAGGCAAGTTCTGCAATCCCTGTGGTGCCACTTTACATGTCGATTTTATTTAAAGTGATGAAAGAAAAAAATCTTCATGAAGATTGTATTGAGCAAATTTATCGGTTATTCACAGAAAAACTCTATGGTAAAGATGGGGTTGTAACGGATGAGAATGATCTGATACGGCTTGATGACTGGGAAATGCGTGAGGATGTTCAAGCAGAAGTTACTGAAATATGGAATAGCATCAGTGAAGATAATTTTCAAGAGTTAGTTGATTTGCAATGCTACCAAGATAGATTTTATCAATTGTTTGGTTTTCATCTCGATGGCATTGATTACACTAAAGAGGTTGATCCTCATGTGGCAATTCCCTCAATTAAATTGTGCGAAACGACATAACACAGTGTCCTTGCAACGCTAATAAAATATTTAAGAATTGCTGTGGGCGTTATATTTTTCTAGGAAAGACAGCGTCCACAGCGGAAGCACTCATGCGATCTCGCTATAGTGCATATGCCTTAGGTGAAATTGATTATATACAAAAAACCATGAGCGGTATTGACTTTAATCCAATTGAAGCTAAAGCATGGGCGATAAAAGCCTATTGGCAAAAACTTATTGTCGTCAATGCTATTGAAGAAAATCAAACAATGGCTTCTGTGGAGTTTATGGCATTTTATATGCTTAATGGTAAGCAAGAGATTATCCATGAAAAAAGTGATTTTCACAGATCAAATGGCCAATGGCTTTATATTAGTGGGGTACAACCTCAATTGCAGCGTAATGCTGCTTGTCCTTGCGGAAGCGGCATGAAAGTAAAAAAATGTTGTGGGAACTATTTGTAAAAAAATAATTATTGACATATTTTGCAAAATTTAGCACAATGAACGGGTGTTCATAGTAGATATTTTATATGTCCGTATCGGTAACAGAAAAATGCAATAGTGTTCTTGATTCGCTGTATGCGATGGATGATCCTACTGCGAAAACAGCACACTATATGTTGCAGTTGACAAATAATCGCTATAGTGATGAACCTGAATATAAAAAAAATCAAAAAAAATTACAACGAGAAGCCATCATTTGCTTAAATACTCATAGAAAGATTTGCACTGATCCCATTGTTCGCAATCAATTAGAAATGCAAGTCATTGAATTACTTCCTGTTAATAGGTTTAAAAAACTTTATTTAAAAAGCGCAAAGTGGTTACCATTTCAATATGGTGAAAAATCGCTAGATAATACATTAAAAAAATTAACGTATACCATTCCCCGACATAACTTTATTTCAAAAAATGCTGCTATTGCAGAAGCGTTACTTGTAAAATTTTATGCGAGTCAAATACAAAAATTTAAAAATAACTTTGTTAAAGATGAAAGTGAATTGCTTGATCAAATCTATGCAATAAATCAATCCCTCGCAAAAGATTATGATATCCGCAAGTTAACCTTTCAGATAGAGGAACCGTGGCTGAAGGGTCTTACTAGTAACTTTGAGAATATGAAGGGCACTTATTATGATGCTGTTTATAAAAAAATGGATGCGACGTTTGATTACTTTCTAAAACACCCTTATAAAATGCTAGGAAAATCTTTATTATTTGGGACACCTTTTAGAGATAAAAATCTTGACAATAAAATGTATAAAATATTAAAAACATTATTATCTATTAGTAGCATTGACTATCTTGAGTCGATTTATAGAAAATATTTCAATGATGGCAATAATAGCAACAAAAAAATTGAGGATTTTTTAGCTTATATCAGTAAAGCCTTGCTTTATGTGGATAAACAGAATTTAAAAAAATATGGTTATGATAACAATCGAAAAAATGTAGCAATCATTAAGCCCTTTAAACATTTGATCAATACATTTTCTGAAAAGCACCATTTATCATCCCATGTTTATCTCAAAAAGTCGGGTCAAAAAAGTGGCTTACGTGTAGGTAAGCGAAAGCCATTATTGATGGCTCGGATCCGTTATCGAAAAGTAAAATCAATTCTCATGCCTCTCTCCACGCTATTTGCAGGGATTGTGGCTGTGGGACAATTTTTCATTGGTACCTTCGCCTTAAAATCTATTTTTTCACTAGGGCCTTCAGTGGCCATTGGATCTACAGCGGCCTATACAAATACTTATCTATATAAAGAAGACACAAAATCGGTTGCAAAACAATTTTTATTAAAGCGTGATTTTTCTAATGGATTAAAATCATTTTTTGGTTATCTTGCAACATTTGTTATTGGTGGCTTGGCGATCACTACGGGTGCTACCATGGCAATATTAAGCTGTATTTCTACTCTGGGGGTTATTCCAGGAGTTGGTGGGATTATCCTAGGGAGCCTGTTAGGACTTGTGACCTTATTCGTTTACTCATCTATGATGCACCGTACAGGCACACGGATGGCCATGGGACTTATGAATTCAGCCTCAAATTTTACATTAACGTCTTTGAAGAAAAACATAAGGGATAAATATGAACACTGGAATGAAAATAAAATAAAAAATACTATCCGCTTTTGCTTAAAAGGATTTCTCTATTCTTCAGCTATTATACTGGGTGTTTTTTCTATTGTTTCAACCTTGGGCGCTTGGGCTGCTGGAGTATCTAAATTTTTAAGCCTTTATTTACATTTTGCCCCAATGATAGCAGATATTGCTAGCAAAATTGTTGTCTTTAGTTTTGCAGGGATATTAAAGGGCATTTTTAATATGTCCTCGATTATGCATCTGGTTTCAAGTACCAGTGATTTTGTGATTGATATACTTGTGTTTAAGCCAATATCATTAACAAAAAATGCTATTTTTCACCCGCAACGATCAATCAAAAATTTGGGATCCACTGTCAAAAAAGGAATTTTTTCGACATTAATTTTTATTGAAGAAGCAAAGCGTAATCCATGGTATACGGTCATCGCCGGAGCAAAAAAAATAAAAGGCATGTTTTTTGACTGCACATTGATTGCGATTAATGCTATTGGAGCAGGGGCCTTGGGATATAACGGCTTTGGTACACTTGAAGCCATTGGTATTTCTCGGAAAATTGCTCCATTTTTAGCCTTTGGGTCGTCTTTTGGTGTTTCTGCTGGCTGTAATTCCCGGGCCATTTTGGCTGAATTAGATAAGGAAAAAACAGATATGGCACCTGCACTGTATTTTATGGATGCTGCTGCTGAGAAAAAAACTAAATTCAAAAAAATCTTTAAGAAATCATTGGATACTACGGGATCAAAAAGTCAGTCTAAAAATGCTAGTGGAAGCAAAAATATAAAAAAAGGGCGAGTTACTAAAAGTGCTGGTGGAAGCAAAGATTTAATAAATATTCCAGGAGGGCGATCTCATTCTCCTAGTCAATTATTTTTAGGACAGCTTAACGATTCTAAGGTTCATAACCCTAAAAAAAATTATCAGTTACCCCTTCAACCTCGCTCCCTGTTGACCGTTAAGATTTAAGTTTTTTTCTTGCAGCTTGTTTTTCTGCTTGAAGTTGTCTATAAAATTCAAGTCGCAGTTCTTTGCGCCGTTTGCCAGCATTAAAACGCCGCTGATCTTCTTCAGTTTCAATAGGAAAAATTTTTACCGGTGTTGGTTTGCCTTGTTTATCTACGGCAACCATAGTGAAATAAGACGTGTTGGTATGTCGCTTTTTAGCTGTTTGAATATTTTCAGAAATAACCCGGATCCCAATTTCCAATGATGTTTTTCCTATATAGTTAACCCGAGCATAACAGGTTATCATATCGCCAACATAAATTGGCTCTTTGAAAAAGACTCTATCTACTGACAATGTTACGGTGGGGCCACCTGTATAGCGTGAAGCACAGGCATAGGCCACTTTGTCGAGAAAGCTTAGCAAAAATCCCCCATGGACATTGCCTGTGAAATTTGCCATATCCGGGGTCATTATTTCAGTCATCATAATACTTCTTCTACACGAATCATCCATCATTACATCTCCTCGTAGTTAGGGCCGCCACCGCCTTCTGGCGTTTTCCAGTGGATATTTTGCTTTGGATCTTTAATCTCGCATGTTTTGCAATGCAAGCAATTTTGACTGTTTATTTGTAAGTAAGGCGCGCCATTTTCTTCGATGATTTCAAAAACCCCACCTGGGCAATAACGTTGTTCAGGACTGTCATATTCCTTGAAGTTAATATCGATGGCATAGTTAGCGTTTTCAAGTTGTAAGTGATTGGGCTGCTCTTCCTCATGAAAAGTATTTGAAAGATAAACGGAAGAGAGTTTATCAAAGGTTATTTTTCCATCTGGTTTTGGGTACTGAATAGGCAATGATTTATCTTTGGTGAGAGTTTGTTGATAATCTTCTCTATGTGTCAAAGTCCAAGGTGCTTTGCCACGAAAGAGATAATTATCTATAGCGGAATAGGCTAATCCAGGCAATAGCCCCCAATGGAAACTAGGGCGTATATTTCTTGCTGCAAAAAGCTCTTTGCCAAGCCATGATGTGTTAAGGGCAGGGCGGTAATCCGGATTGTCAATTTGCTTTGATAGGGCATCGACTAGAGATTCTGCAGCGAGCATTCCACTTTTCATCGCGCCATGGATCCCTTTTATTTTGGGAACATTAAGAAAGCCTGCGCTATCGCCAATTAATAATCCTCCGGGAAAATTAAGGGTTGGAATGGATTGCCAGCCTCCCTCATTCAATGCCCTTGCTCCGTAGCTTATCCTCTTACCTTGAGCAAAATAATGTTGTAGGGTTGGATGAAGTTTAAAACGTTGTGCTTCATGAAAAGGGCTTAAATAAGTATTTTTGTAATCAAGTCCCACAACAAATCCCAAAGAAATCTTGTTTTCTCTAAAATGGTAAATAAAGGAACCGCCATAGGTTTGATGATCCAAAGGCCAGCCTATGGTATGTAGGACTTTTCCTGGCTCATGGAGAGCTGGATCGATTTCCCAAATCTCTTTTATACCAATAGCATAGGTTTGGGGATGCTCACGCAAATTATATTTTTTGATGATCGTTTCACTCAAGGAGCCACGACAGCCTTCTCCCAGAAGCGTAAATTTTCCCTTTAGAGTCACTCCAGGTTGATAACGAGGACTTTTTTCTCCTTTTTTATCAATCCCCATGGCATTGGTTTTAATACCGATCACACGATTTTTATCAAAGATAACCTCACTGGCGGCAAAGCCGGGGTAAATTTCAACGCCTAATGCTTCAGCCTGTTTAGCAAGCCAGCGGGAAAAAAGCCCGAGGCTGATGATATAATTGCCTTTATTGTCCATGGTATTCGGTGTCGGGAGTTTATAGGACTTATTTTTGGTTAAGAATTGGAATTGATCTTGGGTGACTGAGGTTTTATCAAAGTGTTCGTTTTTAATCCACTCTGGCAGTAATTCATTCAATGCACGAGGATCCAGTACTGCTCCGGATAAAAGGTGAGCGCCTACTTTAGCGCCTTTTTCAAGAATACAGACGGAAATAGATTGATTTGTTTCAGCAGCGAGCTGTTTTAACCGTATTCCAGCCGATAATCCAGCAGGCCCTGCGCCGACGATGACCACGTCATACTCCATGACTTCTTCGGACAATTTTTAGTCTCCTTTCGACAATATCGCACTTGACTTGAACACTGACAACGTCCAAGATAGCCCAATTTGGGGCAAGGGTAAAGTCAGGATACAGGAAGAGGCTGAGTGATAATATTGGTACCAGTTAAACGAGTGATTGATCCTTATGTGCGTGTTAGGGTAAAAAATGATCAGATAGACAAAACAAATCTCAATATGACGATGAATCCATTTGATGAGATTGCGGTAGAAGAAGCCATCCGCATGAAAGAGAAAAATCCAGCCGTCGAAATCATCTTGGTTTCAGTAGGAGATGGGGATTGCCAGGAAACGCTTCGTCATGGTCTTGCGTTAGGGGCAGATCGAGCCATTCATGTGGCCACAGAAAATGAACTGTTACCTCTCGCTATTGCCAAAATTCTTCAAGTCATGAGTGAAAAAAATAATGTGGATTTGGTACTCATGGGTAAACAAGCCATTGATGGTGACCACAACCAAACCGGACAAATGTTGGCAGCATTATTAGATTGGCCTCAGGGGACATTTGCGTCCCAAGTTGACTTGGATAAGGCTGAAGTGAGAGTGACCCGAGAAGTGGATGGTGGATTGGAAACTCTAGCATTAAAACTGCCAGCCGTGCTGACCACTGATTTGCGGCTCAACGAGCCAAGATACGCAGCTTTAACTCATATTATGAAAGCAAAGAATAAGCCTTTAGAAAGCATTCCTTTGGAAGCTCTCGGAGTGGAGGCTACAGATAAACAAAAAATCTTGAAAGTTGAATTACCTCCGGTTCGCCAAGGAGGTAAAATGGTTTCGTCTGTGGACGAACTTGTTGAATGTTTAGCCCAAGCCCAGGTATTACCTCTATGAAAATTTTGGTCATTGCCGAGCATGATAATCATACTATCAATGCCGCAACGGAAAATGTTATTACAGCAGGACTTTCCTTAGGAGATGGTGTTGATGTGCTCGTTGCGGGGCATCAGTGCCGCGCAGTTGCTGAAAAATTATCTATATTAAAAGGTGTTAATCAGGTATTGATGGCAGATCATCAAGTTTATCAACACCACCTACCTGAGAATTGTGCAAAGCTGATTGCCCAACAAGCCAGTGAATATGACGCTGTTTTGGGGGCCGCCAATACATTTGGTAAAAATTTATTACCTCGGGTTGCAGCACTGTTGGATGTTGAACAGGTTTCTGATGTGATTGAAATTCAATCAGAGACGATTTATAAGCGGCCCATTTATGCAGGAAATATTATTCAAACCGTAGAAAACAAGGAACGAATAAAGGTTCTAACCATACGAACCACCGCTTTTGCAGGGCAACAGGTAGAACAAGATCCGGTGCAGATCCTTGACCTCGATACAGTGATTGATAATACACAGTCTCGTTTTGTTGGCCTTGAGCAAACACAATCGACGAGACCTGATTTAACCGCAGCGAAAGTTGTTGTTTCTGGCGGCCGAGGATTTCAAAATTCTGAAAATTTTACATTAATTGAAAAATTGGCAGATGCCTTGGGTGCTGCCATTGGTGCAACGCGAGCTGCGGTTGATGCAGGATTTGTTGCTAATGATTACCAAATTGGGCAAACAGGGAAGATTGTCGCACCTGAATTGTATATTGCCATCGGTATTTCCGGTGCGATTCAGCACTTGGCAGGGATGAAAGATAGCAAGTATATCGTTGCTATTAATAAAGATCCAGACGCTCCAATTTTTCAAATTGCGGACGTGGGTATTGTGGGTGATTTATTTGAAATATTGCCTGCACTTGAAGAAGCTTTAAAAAAGCAAAACTTAATAACTTAGGAGAATTGTTATGTTGATTGGTGTACCAAAAGAAATAAAAAATCATGAATATCGCGTAGGAATGGTGCCAGCAAGTGTTAGAGAACTTGTGAGCCATGGGCATCAAGTGATTGTTGAAAAAGATGCTGGAGTAGGAATTGGTATTGGTGATGATGTTTATGTCAATGCAGGTGCCACTATTATTGATGAAGCGTCAGAAATTTTTGATCGTGCAGACATGATTGTGAAGGTTAAAGAACCCCAGCCTAATGAGTGTCGTATGCTACGCAAAAATCAATTATTATTTACTTATTTACACTTGGCTCCCGATCCTCAACAAACAGAGTTATTGCTAGAATCAGGTTGTATAGCAGTGGCTTATGAAACAGTGACTGATGATAATGGAATGTTACCACTGCTTTCTCCTATGAGCGAAGTTGCTGGTCGCTTATCTATCCAAGCAGGTTCTCACTGTTTGGAAAAAGCACAAGGAGGCAGTGGTCTTCTTCTAGGTGGTGTTCCGGGTGTTTCACCTGCAAAGGTGGTGATTATCGGTGGTGGTGTCGTGGGAACCAATGCTTTGCGTATGGCTATTGGTAAAGAAGCCCATGTAACAGTCCTTGACCGCTCCTTATCTCGATTAAAAAAATTGGATGCTCAATTCGCATCAAAATTAAATACAATATATTCGACCAATGAAACATTGGAGCAATATATTCTTGATGCAGATCTTGTGGTTGGTGCTGTGTTAGTACCTGGAGCTGCTGCTCCGAAACTTATTAACCGAGATATGTTGAAAAAAATGCGGCCTGGCTCAGTGATTGTGGATGTTGCGATTGATCAAGGGGGTTGTTTTGAGACAAGCCGTGCAACGACCCATTCTCATCCAACTTATGTGGAAGAGGAAATTGTCCATTATTGTGTTGCCAATATGCCTGGTGCGGTACCAAGGACAGCAACCTTTGCATTAAACAATGCAACATTACCTTATGTTGTTAATTTAGCAAACAAAGGCTATCGACAAGCGTTAATGGATGATGTCCACTTGAAAAATGGTTTAAACATTCATACAGGGCATTTGACTCAAGAGGCTGTAGCACGGGATTTGAATATAGCCTATACGCCAGCTGATGAGGTATTAAAAAATTAATGCTATGCTTTACCAAGGAAGATAAGGAGGCAAAACTCATTGTGCCACTCACTCCTAAGGGACTTGAGTCTTGGCTTCAAGAGCAGCCAGTTAGTACTAAAAATTGGATTGCTAACAATGGGTTTATTGCCAAGGAACGGCAAATTTGCCTTGTCCCTGATACCCAAGGCAACATCTCTAGGGTTTTGTTAGGGATCAGTGCAAAGGAACCTGTTGTATCTTTTTCAGGGCTTGCTAAGCAATTACCAACAGCTCATTATAAAATTAATTTACACGATATTAATAAGAGCGACCATTGGAAAATATTTTTATATTGGGCTTTAGATAGCTATTGTTTTTCACGCTATAAGAAAAACGACGCTCTGAAAAAACCTACATTATATATGCCTGATCCCCAAGTGGCTCATTATGCTGAAGGGATTTACTTAGTTAGAGATTTAATTAACACTCCTGCTGAAGATATGGGGCCGGTACAGTTATCAGAAAAAGTTAAAGATATTGCTGCTACTTATGGGGCTGAATTTAAGGAAATCATTGGCGATGATTTATTAGAGCAAAACTACCCCGCAATTTACCACGTAGGAAGGGCTGGTCATCAAGCACCTAGGTTACTGGATATGCATTGGGGCGATCCTCAGCATGAAAAGTGGGTGCTAGTGGGCAAAGGGGTGTGCTTTGATAGTGGTGGACTTGATTTAAAACCATCAAGCAATATGCGTTTAATGAAAAAGGATATGGGTGGTGCTGCTCATGCACTGGGACTTGCTCAGCTGATTATGGCCATGAATTTGCCAATTAATTTACGTTTATTAATTCCTGCTGTAGAAAATGCCATTGATAGCCATGCTTATCGCCCAGGTGATGTGCTTGCAACTCGTAAAGGGCTAACCGTTGAGGTAGGAAATACCGATGCTGAGGGGCGCTTAGTCTTAGCGGACGCTTTGGCAGAAGCCGTCACAGAAAAGCCTGATAGGATCATTGATTTTGCTACGTTAACAGGTGCTGCTAGAGTTGCTCTGGGAACAGAGATTCCCGTTTACTTTACTAATTGTGAAATGTTAAAAAATTCATTAGAGCAGGGCGCAGCCATGGCCAAAGAAAGTATTTGGCAGTTGCCTTTGCACAAACCTTATCGATCTCATATTGAGAGTGCTATTGCTGATTTGAGTAATGATGCGAATACACCCTTTGGCGGCGCAATTACTGCTGCACTTTTTTTACAGGAATTTGTGGATGACAGCATTCCATGGATCCATTTTGATATCATGGCTTGGAATGTTACGTCAAAACCGGGAAGCCCCGAAGGCGGTGAAGCCATGGGGCTACTTTCTTGTATTAAAATGCTAGAAGCTAATTGATGACCGGTATTGCTGGAGCTACCCTTGGTATTTCTACATCGCGTATAGGCACAGGCACCGATACGTTGTGAAATGAATAACGGTTGCGAGGGGCATTGTTATTTACAAGCAAGGCTTCCAATCTTTCCATACGTTGCTCCAAGAGTTCTTTCTCTTCTTCGAGGCGTTTAATTTGTGCTTCTTGTTGTTGGATTTTTTCAGCATTGCCATCAACTTTTTCATTAACGTTTCGTAGATCACCAGCAACTTCTTCTATCCTTACTTCTATACGGTTAATTCTTTCTGCTTCTTGGTGCAACATATCAACCACACCTTGTTTTGAGATTAAGGGATCCATTTCAAATACAGGGCCTTCTTTATTCAGGTAATTATATACAGGGTAGTCAACATTATTGAAATCATTAATTTCATGCATATTTGTAAGTTTAGTTACGATAGACGCATCATGCGCCGCACCAATATTATCCTTATGGCGTACGCTACCAAGATATTTGTCATTTTCAGAGTCATAGCTTGGAGTTCTATCAAAAATATCTTCTACGACATAAGCATTGCCGGAAAACAACCAATTACCATTTTCACCGACTAATCGAGTTCCCATGTTACTGTGGCTAATTTTTTGTGTTCTTACAGCACCGCAAAGCTGCAATTCTAAAGGTAATTCGGAGTGCATACGATATGCTCCGGTTGCTAGATAGTCAAGGATCCTATCCACAGCACAAGATGCGAATGTGTCAATATTACTTGGATTACCGTTACCCAGGGTTACAATTTGGTATTCCCAAATTTTAGTAAGATTTTCTGCGACGTTTTTTGATAAAGCGCAAAGCATCGCATCACTTTCTAACAACTCACTAATGTTGTTGTATTTAACTTTGCGTTGTGCGCCATCAGCCTTAGCCATCACATAGGTGACCAGGGATGCTGCTAAGGCAATATTAGGGATATTTGCAAAGGCTAAACCTTTAGCTGCATAACCGGGAAAGTCTTTTGCCAAAGCAAAGAACTCACCTTCTTTGGTTTTGAAAACACCTGCTGTTGCAATCCTAAAAGCAGCCAGTTTTTTGCTAAGCAAATTATAGACTTTATATTCAAACCGATAGAGAAGTCTTTTTCTAGAATCGATCTCTTCGTCAGGATATTTTTTATCGGAAAGAATGTTCTCTCGTTTTTCATCATTGCTTAAAATTTCTGGCAAGCTATCTTCGGTATAATCACTGTTGGCAATCACTAAACCTTTTAGCTCAAGATAGAGGGTAGGTAGTCTAGCATTATCCATGGCTAACAAAGGCTGCATCATAGACAATATCTCTAACAATTGATCACTGTTTCCTTGTTCTTTAATATCATTTATCTGTGATAGCATGAGCGAAAGAAGTTCATTTTTAAGAAGGGATTTATTCGAATATTCGGCTCTAAACAAATGACAAGCATTTATAATGAATTGGATTTTTTCATCCACAGAGTTTGCCATTTTTCCTTTATTCAATAATTTAAAAAATTGTTTATCTTGACTAAAATTGATTTGGCCGCTTGTATAAACATCAATAATTCTGTTGACCTCATCTTCATTCACGGATAGGGCGGCAATAACTTTATCATCTACTTGGTTGTCATTTTTTAAACGAGCCTCAATGCTCTTGACTAATTCTTTAAAATGCTTGCTTGAACGATATCGATTAGATAAGACGCGATAAAGCGTTAATAACTGGTGGTTATTCGCTTCAGGAACAATTTTATTTTGTGCCATTTTGTAAATTTGTTTTTTTAATAAAATAGAGAGCTTGTTATTTTTGTCCCCCATTTTGTCAACTTCAGATACGGTAATTAACAAGTATTGCAAATAGTCATCTGTTGTCTGGCAGCCACTTAAAAGATCTTTTAGTTTTTCCACAGTGGATTCACGTTCGTTTTTATTTTTTTTGAAAATCACATCAGCAGCTGAGTTTCTTATGCCACTAAAATTAGGGCGATAAATTCCAAAAAAAGTTTTTGATGGTTTAAAAAACCGAGTACGATTAGTTAAATATTTACTTAGCTGGTCAATTAAGATTGCATTATCTGAGTCGTTTTCTGCTTTTACTAAATTTGGATTAATAGCGCCTAACTTGTTCATACTATTTAAGACTATTTTTAATTTATTTAATATTTTTTTATTTTTACCAACCTTTGAGTTTTCAGTGCGTTCCACGCTATTTTTTTTCAATTTTTCAACTAATGTGTTGAATTTCGTCGCAGTTTCATCGGAAATCTCATTATCGTTTTGGATGCTGTTCTTAAGTGCATTTACATCACCCATGATATTTTTTAATAAATTGGCATCTTGTTCATATCGCTTTACGCCAAAAATAGATATGCCGCGATTTATAAAATGTTTAATTTTAAATCGTTTTGAATTAACATAAACTGTTGCTTTATCACTCTCTTTTGAGAATGTTTTTTCAAGCAAATCAAGTTGTTGTTGCATAATTGCTTTTGATAATTTCTGGTCATTTTCATCATTTGATTTTATGTACCCTACTGTTGCACCATTAGATGAAACTAACCACTGAGAAAGTTCTCTTTTAATATCGGTGAAATGACATTGCAGTGTTTGATTATTAAAATAAGCGTAACGTTTCCTGCCAATTTTTTTGTCAAAATTATCAATTTGTTGCAACCAAGAAAATGCATCTTTAATATTTTTTATATTATCTAGTTCTCTAATAAGAAGGCCCCATTGTTTTTGAGCCGACTTTGGAAGATCTGGTTTTTTTGCTAGCTCTGCATATTTGTTTTTGATTCCTTGTAAAAATACCCCGTTAAGTTCATCTCTATTGTTTGCTTTAAATAATTCACCTAATGATTCATGGAAACTAAAAAATCCTTCCAATAATTGCTTTCTAATTCTAGGGTTATGAAATTTTGATAGAACCATTTGATATTGTTCTAATATATTTGTTTTTTTATCATCACTATCGTCATTGTCTCGAATTTTTTTTGCAAGTTCATTAAGGTAAGTGATCTCTTCTGCCGATACATCATGCCCTGAAAATGAAATCCCTTTGATCTTTAATCCAGACATAATATTTTCTTTATCAAGTTTTTCTAATGTTGCATTAAATGCATTGATTAAATTGTCAAAATTATTTTCATAACCTAAGTTTTTTGCCAAAGCAGCCATAATGCTCTTAGTATGTTCATCATTTTCCATTTTACTTACATCAATTAGCAATCCTCTGGCATGCTTTA
Source organism: Gammaproteobacteria bacterium (assembly GCA_021773305.1). Lineage (GTDB taxonomy): Bacteria > Pseudomonadota > Gammaproteobacteria > UBA1113 > UBA1113 > JAJFKH01. The sequence goes on from JAJFKH010000030.1 coordinate 89,309, forward strand.
AGTATTTAGAAAAAACATCAAAAGAATTTTCATCAGCATAATTGTCGTTATTGAGATTAAGTATGTTAGAAAAAACAAGATCAAGCTTTTCTGTCTGTATGGTTTTTATAGCATTCTCGATATCTTGATTATCCATTGTTTCGCGTTTTAGCTGGGCATAAGCGGTTTGAAGGCTGATTTGCATGGTGGCAATGGCAGATAATATTTTTGCATTATATGCCGAGCCGCATGAGGCCTTAAAAAGATCGTCAATTATTTTATTATCTTGCAAATGTTCGCTGAATGCCATATTAGGATCACCCCATTGTGAAAGTCATCCTTAACTATCTTTCAGTTTTTCTTACCCCAATTCTTACATATAAACATTAAAACAATATTAAGTACTTATTAACATATAATATAATAAAGTCATGGGTAAATATTGTAGATGTTCGGTTAACCAGTTGAAAAATAGTCCGAATTTAGCCCGCCGCTGTGGCTATGCTTTCGCAAAGGTCACTCAATATTTTGAAAAAATAACAGAATTTGTGAGAATGGAGGGAGGAGGGGGGATGAAAATATCACTATTATTTCACAAACAGCCGATCAAAGGCTTTTTGAAACTAAGCCTTTGATTAGCCATCTAAGCTATTGGGGCGTTTGATAAATTTTACAATATTTTCTTTAGCAAGAGCCAATCTATCATTTCTATTTTTTCTAATTTTTTGTCAGCGTTGACGTAATTTCAGCAAGAATGGGAGTCGTAAAAGTACCCGCAAGTTGAATTGTATTGTGCTCAACACTCCCATGAAGGATTTGTCCTTCAGCGGTAAAATCCACCTGATGCCCTATACAATTGACTTGAGCGGTTAATTCAGCATGGCGCAGACAGAAGTGAGAGGAATTTTCGGCTTTGCTAAAATCAAATAATGCAACTAGCTCTGGTGGTGCAGATATTTCTCCATCGCTGTTGTAGTGACACGTAAAAAAAGAGCCGACAATGACAGCTGATCCATGCCAATGACCTGCTAAAGCTTGACAAGGGCTATTTCCGGGGGCATTGCTTATATAAGCAGACGCCGTAGAAATTTTTATTGTAAAACAAAGCACTAGGAAAATATTCGTGGATATCAATCGCTTCATGATATTACACTCCCATGTTATTTTAGTTGATGAACCAGTTATCTATGGCAAGATTTGCAGACATAAGCAGGGTAGAGCCAACAATAATATTTTTAATTAGTTTATCGCCACATCGAATGGCAATTTTTGAGCCTATTAGCGCTCCTGCCGCCCCGAATCCCGCGAGACACAATCCAAGAGTATAGTGCACTTCATTTAGTAGTACAAAAATAATAAGCGACGTAAGATTTGTGATAAAACACATGTATTGAGCCAATGCATTAGATTCTAATAAATTAGTTCTAAAAAGTCGTGATGCGGTATTTATCCATATGGTACCTGTGCCAGCACCGATAAACCCGCTGTAAGTCCCTAGGACTGAGCTAAGTAAAAGCACTTTGGGTGAGTTTTTTTCTAATGGGGGCGAATATTTATCAGAATAGTTTTTCTTTTTATAAAAAATCATATACGCGGCAATGCCTGCGATAATGATAGGTAAAATCATTTTTAATCTATCGGGGGAGAGTGCCTGGGTGAGTCCTACGCCGATAATCGCGCCGACAAATGCCGCAAAAGTCGTGGCAATCCAAAATTTGGGGTTAAATAAGCCTTTTTTGATGTAATACATTGCGGCGGTAAACAAGCTGGTGGTTGTAAAAAATTTATTCGTGCCGAGGGCCACGTGGGGTGGCAGACCGGTTAACAGCAACGCTGGAAGAATGATAATGCCACTGCTGCCTGTAATAGCAGATAAGAACCCGGCACTAAAAGCGACCAAGGTGAGGATTTCATAGGTTGTAAATGAAAAATCCATTGTATATCCTTTAAATTCTGTTATTAAATGAATGTAGCAAAAGTATGTTTACAATGTGTTGCTAAATAGAAAAAAATTGTTTCAATATTGTAATCTATTTGTTTCAGTGCTGTAAAATATCAAGCATAAGTTGACCCATGTTCGGAGGATCTTTAGATGGAAGAGCAAATAACCTTTATCGGAGCAGGTAATATGGCTCGGGCATTGATCGGAGGCATGATGAGTCGTGGTCATCGCTCCTCAAGCTTAATGGCTACGGCGAGACATCAAAAAACATTGGATGAACTAGTAAAACATTATCCTATTCAAACCAGCCTGAGTAATATAGAAGCTATCCAAGGCAGTTCTGTGGTGATTTTAGCGATGAAGCCTCAAGCCATGACGGAAGTGCTGGATGAAATTATACCGGTGGTCGAAAAACAGCAGCCTTTGCTTATTTCAGTGGTTGCAGGGGCTAATAGTCAAATATTTATACAGCGATATGGTGCTGCGGTGTCTTTTATCTTGGCAATGCCAAATACCCCAGCATTGATTGGCAAAGGTATGACAGCAATATTTGCTTCTCCTGCTACTCGTAAAGAAAAACGGCAAAAAGCCGAAGCTATTTTTTCCTCTGTAGGTAAAATATGTTTTCTTGATAAAGAACAGCAATTGCATAGTGCCACGGCAACCTCGGGAAGTGGGCCTGGCTATTATTTCCTAGTATTTGAAAAATTAAGTTGTTTTTTGGAGCCGGGATTTCTGAAAGACTTCATTTACAGCGCTAATCATTGGCAGCCACAGCGGCCCCAAGGAGATGGTCAACTTTTTGATAATATACTCAACGCGCACTACTTTGCTTCAATAAAATTAGGACTCGGTGAGGAGCAAGCAAGGCAATTAGTGAGGGAAACTGCTTTAGGAAGCTGTTATTTAGCTTTAGAAGGGAATGGAAATTTTGCGGGTTTGCGCCAACAAGTCACATCCAAAAATGGAACCACAGAAGCAGGCTTGAATATCTTGAATGTGCAAGCATTAAGTGTCGCGTTAGAGCAACGAGACAGTGCTATGCTCAACAAGCTTTTTGAAGGGGCATTAAATGCAGCGAACAAAAGAGCCACTGAGTTAGCAGCTCTTTTGATCTAGGGATTGTTAGTCTCTGCCGTTTAATATACTGAGTATGTTAAGCAGGCTGATAAACAAGTTAAATAATGCAACATAAAGGGTAACTGTTGCCATAATATAATTGGTTTCGCCGCCGTGGATAATTTCACTGGTTTGGTACAAGATCATGGCAGAAGAAATGAACATAAAAATGGCAGAAATTATCAGGCTCATCATAGGTGTGTGAAAAAATAACCCAGCAATGATCGAGATTAAGCCTATCACCATACCGACCATCAAAAAGCTGCTGAGAAAATTAAAATTTTTCCGTGTGACCAACACAATCGCTGATAAGCTGAAGAAAATAAGCGCTGTACCACCAAGGGCTTGCATCACAAGCATACTGCCGTTTGCCATACCATGAATGTAGAGGTTTAAGATAGGTCCGAGGTAAAATCCCATAAACCCTGTCAGGGTAAAAACGGCCACAAGCCCTAAACCGCTATTACGTAGCTTAGTTGTCGCAAACAGTAACGCAAAGTACCCAATAAGGAATATGAAAGGTCCGATAGGGGGGACGTTCATCAACATGGCAAGCCATGCAGTTGCTGCACTGGTCATCAACGTCATTGCGAGGAGCAGATAAGTATTGCGCAAAACAGAATTTGTTGCCGCATCCACTTGGTAGTTGGATCGGCTAACAGTTTGTTGATTAGCCATAAATTGTTTCCTTTGATTTAAATATAAACACTAATATATCTTCTTGCTAAGGGCAGGTCAAGTCCTGAGTATTCTATACGAATATTATAAAATTATCCATTAAAAACATAGTATTAGCTAAAGAATGTAACGAATAGAGGAGAAAAGCTTCCAAATGTAGTGTAAAGAGCGATCTCAAGCGTGATGCCTTCTCCAATTATCCGATCTTTTCCTGGGTTGTACGAACAAGTCGCGGTGCTGTTTTTGTCTCGTGTTTAATATATTAGACACATATTTTTTTTATTCTAATAAGATTTAAGATGGCAACTAATGCACTGAAAAATAAAGAACTTCATGCTTAACTCTTTTCTTGGGAGAGGTTTTATTGTAGTATTGGTTCCCGGAGAGGTGGCTGAGTGGTCGAAAGCGGCGGTCTTGAAAACCGTTGAGGGGAAACCCTCCCAGGGTTCGAATCCCTGTCTCTCCGCCATTCTAAAGTTAGGAGATAACTCATTTGACAAATATTTTTATCATCGATGATCATGGCCTGATTCGAGACGGCATCCGCAAAATTCTGGAGGATGCACCTGGTATAACGGTTGTGGGTGATGCAGCGTCCGGGGAAGAAGGGATTGATTTATTACGAGATATGAAGAACAAGCCTCATGTGGTTTTAATGGATGTAAAAATGCCTGGCATGGGTGGGGCAGAAGCTACCCGTAAATTGGTTCGTTTGTTACCTGAGATAAAGATTTTGGCATTAAGTACCATGGAAGATGATCCGTTTCCTTCGTTATTACTCCAAGCAGGTGCTATGGGTTATCTTACAAAGGGTGCTAAAATGGAAGAAATGGTTTTGGCTATTAAAACCGTCCATGAAGGGAAACAATATATCAGCCCTGAAATTGCACAAAAATTAGCATTACGTCTGATCACCGATGGGCAACAATCACCTTTTGATCTGCTTTCAGAGCGAGAATTGCAAGTTGCAATAATGATTGTTGATGGCCAAAAAGTGCAGGCTATTGCTGAGATATTGCACTTGAGTAGCAAAACCATTAATAGTTATCGTTATCGAATTTTTGATAAACTTAAAATTGCAACAGATGTGGACTTGACCCACCTGGCTCTTCGTTATGGCTTAGTTGATAAGGATAAAGTGGAGTAATTTTAGTATTCAATGGGTACCACTGATTCCACTTTTGATGCAGCAAAATTTTTAACATCTTCACCTAATAAACCTGGTGTTTATTGCATGCTTAATGAGCATGGAGCGGTGCTTTATGTTGGCAAGGCAAAAAATCTAAAAAATCGCTTGGCAAGTTATTTTCAAAAGAATATTTCCAATAATAAAACCCGAGCGTTAGTGGCTCAGATAAGCCGTATTGACATAACAATAACCCACAGTGAAACAGAAGCGTTAATTTTAGAAAATAATTTAATCAAAGAGCATCGACCTAAATATAATGTATTGTTTCGAGATGATAAAAGTTACCCGTATATTTTTATGAGCAAACATGATTTTCCGCGACTGAGCTTATACCGCGGTGCAAAATCTGCAAAAGGGGACTATTACGGCCCTTATCCTAATACCTCTGCTGCAAGAGAGAGTTTGCATCTTATACAAAAACTATTTCGCATTCGTCAATGTTCTGATAATTTCTATCAGCATCGCAGTCGCCCTTGCCTGCAACATCAAATAAAGCGTTGTACAGCACCTTGCGTTTCACTTATTTCAAAAGAAGCCTATGCTGAAGATATCAAACTGGTAAAACTATTTTTGCAAGGCAAAAATCTACAAATCACTCAAACATTGATTGAACGCATGGAAGCTTGCTCTGAGCATTTCGAGTATGAAAAAGCGGCTTTTTATCGAGATCAAATTGCAAATATTAAAAAAACACAGGAAAAACAATATGTCACTTCAAAAACAAAAGACATGGATGTAGTGGCCATTGCAACAAAAGAAAACCTAATTTGTGTGCAATTTTTGTTTTTCCGTGCGGGCCAATTATTAGGAAATAAATCATTTTTCCCAAAAAATCCCCAAGAACAAACCCTCGCTGTTGTGCTACAAGATTTCTTATCACAATACTACTTATCACCTATTCACCAACAAAATCTTCCTAAAAAAATTATTACTAATCAAAAAATTGAAAATGGTTCTTTACTGGCTTCGGTACTACAAAAGCAATCTGAGCGTGCTGTGGATATTATTCAAGGTTATCGTGGTACCCATAAAAAATGGGTGGATATGGCCGTAATAAATGCTAATCAGAGCTTATCTCAAGCGTTACAGGCAAAGAGTACGTTAACCAAACAGTTTCTACAATTAAAAGACATATTACAATTAGATACGGTTCCTCAACGCATTGAATGTTTTGATATTAGTCATAGCAGTGGTGAAGCCACCACAGCCTCTTGTGTTGTATTTGGTCAGGACGGAGCCATCAAACAAGATTACCGGCGTTTTAAAATCAGTGGTATAGAGAAAGGAGATGATTATGCTGCAATGCATCAAGTGCTGACGCGCCGTTATACACGCCTAAAGACAGAAGAAAAGAAAATACCGGATATCATCTTAATTGATGGTGGTAAAGGGCAATTGACCCAAGGTATAAAAGTCTTAGAAGAGCTGCAATTAGATGAAGCCTTTCTTTTGAGTATTGCGAAAGGCGAAGATCGTAAGCCAAGTTTAGATAGATTGTTTATTGTAGGTTCTGAGGATCCCATTTCGCTAGAAAAGGATTCCCTCGGATTACATTTGTTGCAGCAAGTGAGAGATGAAGCGCACCGTTTTGCCGTGACAGGGCACCGTGCAAGGCGAGATAAGGCACGCAGGGTTTCGACATTAGAAGATATTGAAGGCATTGGCGCGAAGCGGCGTAGATTACTGCTCAATCAATTTGGTGGGCTGCAAGGTATTAAAGAAGCATCGGTGGATGATTTAGCTACGATTTCCGGGATCAGTAAAAATTTAGCAAAAAAAATTTACAATGCATTGCATGCGGACTAAGTTCTTGGTAGTTTATCGTCAAAGGAATTCATTCATGTAAGGTGATTTATGAGCCTACCTAATTTAATTACGTTATTGCGCTTATTTTTGGTGCCGATATTTGTAGTTGCCTTTTATTTGCCCTATTCCTGGGCGCAAATATTAGCTATCATTATTTTTGCCTTTGCGGCATTTACGGACTGGTTAGATGGTTTTCTTGCAAGAACCCTATCACAGACCTCGAAACTAGGTGCATTTTTAGATCCTGTGGCAGATAAGGTGGTGGTTGCTATTGCCTTGGTCTTACTTGTCAGCGAGTCACCCCTACCCTATATTGAGCTGGCTGCGGCTATTATCATTGCTAGGGAAATTGTTATTTCAGCCTTGAGAGAATGGATGGCAGAGCTTGGCAAGCGTGGCAATATCGCGGTCAGCTTTGTGGCAAAAATTAAAACAACTTGCCAACTTATATCGATACTCATGCTGTTGGTAAGTCGGCCTGATTCAATTTTTTATTATGCATGGATTGAATTAGGAGGATATGCTTTGCTTGTTATTTCAGCAATTTTGACTCTTTGGACGATGTTTGTCTATATTCGGGCCGCATGGCCGGAGTTCATTGCAACTGGAAAATAATTCTTGACTCCGAATGTCTATTCTATAAAATAACCTCTTTGATTCAGTGCGGGAATAGCTCAGCTGGTAGAGCACAACCTTGCCAAGGTTGGGGTCGCGAGTTCGAATCTCGTTTCCCGCTCCAATAACTGCATCAAATGACCATGGCTGGGTGGCAGAGTGGTTATGCAGCGGCCTGCAAAGCCGTGGACGCCGGTTCGATTCCGGCCTCAGCCTCCACATCATATGCCCGGGTGGCGAAATTGGTAGACGCAAGGGACTTAAAATCCCTCGGTGGCAACACCGTGCCGGTTCGAGTCCGGCCCCGGGCACCACTAAGTGGTTTTTCGCCGTTCTGCTCTTGCTTGTAACTGTATGACTTTTATAAGAGTATTTTTTCTCATTTTTCTTTAATATTTCATTAATCCAGGAAGCATATACTTAGGTTATATATTCAATTATGGATAATTAATAGGCATTGATATGAAACTACTTGATAAAATTAAGTCCACATTGACCAAAGGCATCACCTACATTACCGAAAAATTGTGGGAAGGCACTAAATCTGCTGTGGGATTTGGCTTGCGGGAAATACGGGACGGAATGAAAGGAGCCGCTCCCAGTCGCGGACAACCTAAAACCACAAATGATGTGACCGGAGACGTTGCCAAAGCCACGGATGCATTGCAAAAAGCCTCTGGTAATAACAAGCAACTAGAGCAAAAATTTCTAGCAAAAAGCAAAGAATATAAAGACAAACATCCTAAATTGGCTGCGCAGTATGCAAAACAGGCGGAACGACTCAATCAGCAAAGAAGGAGTCTTCACCAAGTCCAGAGTCGCCTTCAAAAGAAAAGCTCTGGAGCTTCTGCTGCGCCCAAGCAACGTACAAAAACATCCAGACAAACTGTGAAAAATGCTCAATGGACTCAAGAAATGGAGCAGAGGATAAAAAATCTATCAAAATCTTCTTCTAGTACAAGTACAGCATCTAGCGGAAGCCAGTCGCCTTCTATCAATAAGTCAAAAACAACTGGTTCAGCAAAATCCTCAGTGCGACGTACCCAACGTAATCCAAACTTGTCAGATATGACAAAAAAAATAGTGAAAAATTTACCTTCGATTGAACGTCAAGCAGAAAAAATGGAATCTGATGCGGCAAAAAAACTTGAGCAGCACATAGCAAAAGTTGAAAAGCAGAGTCAAGCATTAGATGAACGAATGGACTATATGAGCAATGCTATGGCCGGGGTCGCATCAGGTCATGTTGACAACCTTGATGCTAAAGCAGAAGAATTATTAAAACAAGTTCAAGATGAGATTGATTTGGAATTGCAGGGGAAATTACCCTCTGTTCCGACACATAATCCCAATAAGTAATTTCCAACGATAGAAAAGTTTACGAATAGGGGTTACGTGGATTTCGTGATTGAATACTTGAAATCCATCCTTGGCAATTTCATCTAATTGCCTCATGGCTAAATGAGCTAACACAATGGACGACTTTTGTTGGTGCACTTGTGCTCGGGGCAATTTTTTCAAAGCTCTCTGATAAAAATCTTTAGCGTAGTTCACTTCAAAACCCAAGAATGATTTTATTTTCTCATTCATTTCATAAGTTTTGAAATCATCGAAGGTAAGTTGGTGGTTTTCTAGATGTTCTTTTGGAAAATATAGTTTACCAGCAGCAATTTGCACCCTTAGAGTTGTGATCAATGCTGCTGTCCGCAGGGTAATTCCTATATGGTTGGCAAAATGCACAACATCTTTTCCATGAAAGCCTTCTCCATGAGCCTGTAGCAGCTGCACAATCCCATTGTAGTAATAGCAGTGAACAAAAAATTCTTTCTCTGTTTGGCATTCGTGAGTAGAAAAGGTTGTCATCGCACCAGCGACCAATTCATCCAGCAAAGGTTTGGGCAATTCGGGCAGTATTTCTAAATCTAAAATGGCTTTCATTACGGGATGGTTAGCTTTTTTCTCACTGTATAGTATATTGATTTGCTCATACCACCAGGCAAGTTTTTGCCTTGCGACGGCTTCCTCATGGACAGTGTAAGGAATATCTAAGATTTCTTTCCCTAGAGCATGTAATGCAATGCTTGTATTTTTCTGCTTTTCATCAAGCCCTATGCAGCTGTAATATAAATCAGAACTAGGGTAGTTGATTTTTTCTTTGCAATATTCAATGGGTACCATGGGCTATCTCTTTAAGTTGGTAGATGATTTCTAGGGCTTCTTTAGGGCTGAGGGTGTCAGGTTCAATTTGTGCTAAGGCATCGCTTAATGGAGACGGCTCTACTATTTTTATAGGAGGACTCGCGGGTAGCTGAGGCGTACCTTTATTTTCGAGATCGGCTAAATATTTTTTTGCTACCAAGATAACTTTTCTTGGTAGTCCAGCCAGCTGAGCGACTTGAATACCGTAACTCTTGTTTGCAGGCCCTTTATTGACTGCATGTAAAAATACAATATTATCCCGATGCTCGATGGCATCCAAGTGGACGTTAGCAATGGATGGGTAGGTTTCAGCCAATTGAGTTAACTCAAAATAGTGAGTGGAAAATAGTGTGAAGGCTTTGATGTCTTCTGCAAGAGTTGCAGCGCAAGCACCAGCCAATGAAAGGCCATCATAAGTGCTTGTGCCACGGCCAATTTCATCCATTAACACCAAGCTTTGAGAAGTTGCGTGCTGAAAAATGTTAGCGGTTTCAGTCATTTCCACCATGAAAGTTGAACGCGCTCCGGCAATATCATCGGAGGCACCAATGCGAGTAAATATTCTGTCGATGGGGCCTATGGTTGCTTCTTTGGCGGGGACAAAACTTCCTGTGTGAGCAAGTAAAGTAATTAATGCAATTTGACGCATGTAGGTGGATTTTCCACCCATATTAGGCCCTGTGATAATTAGCATTTTTTGCTCTTGATCTAAAGCGATGTCATTAGGAACAAAAGGTTCTTCAAGGACTTGATCCAATACCGGATGACGGCCTGCAATAATGTTAATTTTATTGTCTGTAACAAGTTGTGGTTTTTGTAAATTTAAATTCACAGCTCTTTCGGCAAGGTTGGATAGTACATCGATATCTGCTAATGCAGTCGCCATTAACTGTAATTTTTGGAGATCTACAACCAGTTTATCTAGCAATTCATCGTAGAGTATTTTTTCCCTAGCCAAGGCTTTACTCTTACTGCTAAGCACTTTATCTTCAAATACTTTTAATTCTGGAGTGATAAAACGTTCAGCATTTTTGAGAGTTTGCCTGCGAGTGTAATTGTCAGGAGCTTTATCTGATTGGCCTCGACTAATTTCAATATAATAGCCGTGGACGCGATTAAAACCAACTTTCAATGTGCTGATCCCCGTTCGCTTTTGTTCTTGTATTTCAAGATCAATCAAGAATTGGTTTGCATTTTCACTTAAATTTCGGAGTGTATCCAGTGTTTCATCAAAACCTTCTGCGATAACACCCCCATCTCGAATTAACATGGGAGGATTTTCAATGATTGCTGAAGCTAGTAGTGCTGCCATGGCTGGGAAAGTTTGTATTTGTTCTGCGCGCTTTGTCAAAAGCGCCTGGTTAAGTTGTGTTAAATCAGCTTGCATTTGAGGCAGTTTGTCCAAGCAATCTTGAAGTTTTATCAGATCTCTAGGGCGAGCAGATTTTAGAGCCATGCGCGTAATAATGCGTTCGATATCGCCGATGCCCTTAAGCGCATCATGCAGCGGTTCGTAAGCGTGATGAGTGATGAGGGCTTCCACCGCTTGCTGTCTACGTTGGATTTGTGCTTGTTTTGTCATCGGACGTTTAAAGATCCGGCTAAGTAAGCGGCTGCCCATGGGGGTTGCTGTATGATCATAAATGGCTAATAGCGTATTTTTTTTACTTCCTTGGAGATTTACATCAATTTCTAAATTTCGCCGAGTATTCGCATCCATTAAAATACTATCATCTTGTTGATCCACTTGTATTTGATGAATATGGGGAAGGGCACAACGTTGAGTCACTTTTGCATATTGCAATAGACACCCAGCAGCAGCGATAGCTAAATTTAAGTTTTTTTCCTCAATATGAGCAAGTTGTTTCTTTTCAAATTGTTCTAGCAGCTGTTTTTTGCCTTGTTTTTCATCAAACTCCCAACTGGGTCTTTCATTAAATCCTGAATAATTGATAAATAATTTTTTTTGCGGGTTGTTTTCCCTGATAAGAATTTCTGCCGGCTTTAGCCTTTCTAACTCACTCAGGCAATTGTCTTTACCTTTTACCTGAGAAATTTTAAAGCGTCCTGAGGTTAGATCGAGAGTTGCTAAGCCAAAATTGTCTCGCAGATTTTCTATAGCA
>JAJFKH010000004.1 GCA_021773305.1 Gammaproteobacteria bacterium
TCTAAATAGGTTTTGATATATGTGTTGAACCAAAGATCGATATCGAGATTTTCTTGATAGGGCCTAGGATAAGAACCAGAGTACACATATTGCCACAATGAAAAATTTGAAAATTGTGAATTTGTTTTAAACTCTTGATAATTCAATGGTAGTAATTCTAGTAAAGCAATGCGCCCAGCTAGAGATTGGCTGATTTGCTGGGATAACAAAAAATTTTGAGAGCCAGAAAGTATAAACTGCCCAGCTTTCTTTCTTTGGTCAATGAATTCTTGTAAATAAGAAAATAATTCTGGAAAACGCTGCGCCTTATCAATAATCCATGGATTATCATCTCTTGAAAAAAATCCTCTAGGATCATCTTGAACAGTAAGGAGTTTGTCAGGGGATTCTAATGAAACGTAATTATATTCAGGGAAAGTGTTTTGTAATAATGTGGTTTTGCCGCTTTGCCGTGGCCCAGTCAGCGCGGTTGCAGGGAAGCTTTTAGCAACACGTTTTAGCGTGTTGGTTATTAATCGTTCAAACATAATATCCCCTGAAACGTTATTTAAAGTAAGTATATCAAAATTATGTAAAATTCCAAGTTGAAACTGGAATTTCACATTAATTAATATGTTCAACAATTATCCTTTTAAAACATGTAATTAGCTAAAAAGTGTAACTAATAGAGGAGAAAAGCTTCCAAATATCGTGTAAGAAGTGATATCAAGATCAATTATTCGATTTTTTCTTGGATGCCGTGGCTCGTGTATGACGATCTCAATGTTAAGTGTTACCGTGTCTACGGGTCATACACTTGTCCGCGGCACCTATGTTTTTGTGATGGTATACGGTATATTTACCGTATTGTTAAAGTTTTATTCATATGCTATCTTGCATGTGTTAATTATATACAGAAGGAGAGAGTAAACATGTTACAACAAGAGCTTTTAATGAATTACAGTCCAACTTTTTTGGGTCAGGACACATATGATGCCGCTAAGATGATAGAATCTCGAAAGCTTATGCGAAATCGGATTCGTACTATTATAAAGAACTTAAATGTGAATGCAAAAACAAGTGAGATAGATAGTTTTCAACAGGCTGAAACTCTATTTAAAGAATTTGATACGCACGTTGAAGACGCTCTAAAAGTTTTAGCGAGACAAAAGAAGCAAGCACATTTTTCTCATGGAGAAGGCGAAATAGTTGAGATCCTGGAAAGAGAGCTTGATAGCTTACTTGAAGAAGCTAATATTTATCTGGGTATGGCCCGAGAGAAATTCTCTATGCCGGTAGGACTTGGGCATTAAGAAAACTCCATTGTGCGAGATTTTGCTTGAGCAGGTTCAAAAAGCTCAATACCATCTTCTAATTCGACGTTGCTATTTTTGTCGAGATCGGGATCAACCGAATAGACATCACGGGAAATTTTACCAAATTTTCAGGATCCTACTCTCTAGTCAGTATGCATATTATCACATCTTTTAATAACCGATATATTCCATTGCACCTCGCACCGCACCAGTAGCAAAAATAATATCAGCACCACAACTGTAGTCACCCACGCAAGTATAACCAGGTTTATCTGCGGGAAATTCCGATGCAGTCGAGACAATAATATCTTTTATCTGAGCCGGTGTTAGGTAGGGGTTGACAGATAACATGAGCGCGATGATCCCGCTTACATGGGGCGCTGCCATGGAGGTTCCTTGATAATAGGAATAACCATCTTTTACTGTGGATAAAATACCGCGAGAAGATAACCAGCGTATTTCTCCCCCAGGAGCTGCAATGGTGACTTGCTTGCCGTAGTTAGAGTAATAAGAACGGTGGGCATGACGGTTTGTTGCAGCAACGGAAATAACCCCAGGGCAGTTGGCAGGACTGCTGGTTGCTACATTATTATCTGCATTACCTGCGGCAACAACAATAGTAGTGCCATTGTAGAGAACGGCATTAATAGCTTCTTTCCACGTTGCACTACAAGCTCGGTTTCCGCCAAGACTTAAGTTAACCACATGGGCTGGGTTACGATTGCGTGGTGTGCCTGGTACATCAAACCCGGCAGCCCAGTAAACGCCATTAATAACGTCCTACGACAAAGTCGCTTGGTAGTTAATACGACAGTTTCCCTTGGTAATGACACGATTACACTTAATTGGAAAGTTCTTTTTCCAGTTTACTTTCCAGAGATTTTCTTTTTGTCTCATGTTGCTTTCTCGCTGTATCAAATGATGCTTGTAGTACGCTTAATTTTTCGGTTAATTCACGTTTTGATTTTCTGATCTGTTCTCGAATGCTAAATATTTCATCTAACACTTGGTGTTTTTGTTTTTCTAATTTTGCATATGTCGTGGTAGATACATTAGAATGATCTAATCTATCTTGCAATGAAATATATTGCTCAGCGAGCAGTGATTCTGCTTCTTTTAATTGTTTTTCCGTGGCAGCTTGTTCCTCATGGAGAGATTTTATTTTATCTTTTAAGGTTTTTTTATAGTTTGAAAATTCAAGTTCTATGGTTGTGATTTGATTTTTGATGGAATTTTCAGGTGATTCTACTTGTCCCCACACAGGCTGCATGAGTAATGCATAGCTCATGGTAAAAATAGCTATCACACTTAATAATTTCATAATCACAATATCCCCCTGCTAAATATAATTATAGTCAATGGGCGATCCTAAATTCCCCAGCAAATTTTCTCTGGGGAATTTAAGTTGATCTAGCAATTATCTTACGTTTTTCACATCCCGGATCTGGGGCTGGGAGCATCGGAGAATTTGAGAGGTAAATCGGGATCATTACTTACGGCCAAAAAAACGCCACTTACACTGGATAGGGAGACTGCGTTCTCCAGCGTTCTACCTCGCCAGATCAACCTAATTGTCTCAGCATCTTCTACCTGAGTGTCTTGGGCAATACGTACCCTGAGATCGCCAATGGTGTCTTCTTCAGAGTAAAGATATTTCCGATCTGTATCTATTGGACTCAATCGCACAGTCACAGCGTTTTCTTCAACTTCTTCTTCTGATGCTTCGGGAGTTTCTTTTTTCACTTCTGCCACCACAGCAGGAGCGTTCTTTTCATATTGCTGAACGACTTCGTCAAGAGGCTTTTCTGGCAAAATGGCTACAAGGTACTGCTTTTTCAATTCTTCATATAATGTCTTTGTTGTTTCCCCAGGTAGTTTGTTAAAAAAATCTCGCTTTTTTTCGCCATTTTCTACATCTGTTATAGCTTTTTCGTGTTTTTCAAGCCAACTGGAAATAAACTTATTATCAATTTCTCCATCATTATTCTGTTTTTTTACAATAGTTTTCAAGTCAGTAATGGCGCTATTATCCCAGAAACGTTGACGAAATTTTCCTTTATTTTTATCGTGGTCTTCTAGTAGTTTTTTTATATCTGTAGTCTGCATATTCAAGCCTCACTTTATTTTTTTACGTTACCATGGTCAGTACGATGAACTTTTCCAAGGATACCCTATTCATATGGTCAATGTCAAACCATACATGACTGCCATTTTATATTTTTATGAGTGAAAAGAGGTTTTCCCGATCAATAAATAGACAAACTTAAGTAAAAGTCTCGTTTTTTTTCTCGAAATTGCTTATAATCAGCGAGTTAATTTCTGAAAGTAATGGCGTAATGTAGGCTATACCTATAGTATGGTGGTAGAGATTTTGGTAAGAAAAGAGGTTAAAAATTGAACGATTTAATGAAAAATTTATTCCTTTGGCTGGTGATTGTCGTTATTTTGGTGTCCGTTTTCAGTAACTTTGGAACCCATCAAAGCCGAGAATCAACAATTCCTTATTCTCAGTTTATTCAGGAGCTAGATAAAGGCCATATCAGTCAAGTCACGATTGATAAAGGAAAGATTCAAGGAAAAGCCGCTAATAATCAAACATTTACAACTTATTTGCCCATGACCGATCCCTATTTGTTACCGGATTTGATTAAGCAAAAAGTGGTTGTGAAAGGCAAGCCCCCAGAACAGCAAAGCGTTTTGATGCATATCTTTATCAACTGGTTCCCCATGTTGCTTTTCATTGCGGTGTGGATATTTTTCCTTCGCCAAATGCAGGGAGGAGGCGGTGGCCGTGGTGCCATGTCTTTTGGCCGCAGCAAGGCTCGTTTATTGGGTGAAGATCAAGTCAAAGTGACATTCAAAGATGTTGCCGGTGCGGATGAAGCCAAAGAAGAAGTTAAAGAATTAGTAGATTTCTTAAAAAATCCAGGCAAGTTCCAAAAGCTAGGTGGTAGAGTGCCCCGAGGCGTACTGTTGGTGGGATCGCCAGGTACGGGTAAAACCTTGCTTGCAAGGGCCGTTGCCGGAGAGGCAAAAGTTCCCTTCTTTACCATTTCAGGTTCAGATTTTGTGGAAATGTTTGTGGGGGTGGGTGCGTCTCGGGTACGTGATATGTTTGAGCAAGCGAAAAAACAATCTCCCTGTATTATCTTTATTGATGAAATTGATGCGGTGGGTCGCCATCGAGGAGCGGGCCTTGGAGGCGGGCATGATGAGAGGGAGCAAACCCTCAATCAATTGTTGGTGGAAATGGATGGCTTTGAATCTAACGATGGTGTTATTGTTATTGCTGCTACTAACCGGCCTGATGTGCTCGATCCGGCACTTTTACGTCCAGGACGTTTTGATCGTCAAGTGGTGGTTGCATTACCTGATATTCGTGGACGCGAGCAAATTTTAAAAGTTCATATGCGCAAAGTTCCTATTGCCGATGATGTGAAACCGGGGGTGATTGCTCGGGGAACCCCAGGCTTTTCAGGGGCGGATTTAGCGAATCTTGTGAATGAAGCGGCACTGTTTGCAGCAAAGGAAGGGAAACGTTTGGTTAGCATGCAAGAATTTGAAAAAGCCAAAGACAAAATTATGATGGGTGCTGAACGCCATTCTATGCTGATGAGTGATGAAGAGAAAAAGCTCACCGCTTATCATGAAGCGGGTCATGCCATTGTGGGGTTGACGGTACCCGAGCACGATCCGGTGTATAAAGTCAGCATTATCCCTCGTGGACGCGCACTGGGGGTTACCATGTTTTTACCCGAGCAAGATAGATACAGTCATAGTCGCAGGCGTTTAGAGAGTCAATTATGTAGCTTGTTTGGTGGGCGGCTTGCGGAAGAAATTATTTTCGGTGCAGATAATGTTACCACAGGTGCTTCGAATGATATTCAGCGGGCCACTGAAATTGCACGCAATATGGTGACCAAGTGGGGCTTGTCTGATCGGTTGGGGCCTTTGACCTATGGAGAAGAAGAAGGCGAAGTCTTCTTAGGCCGTTCTATGACCCAGCGCAATGAAATATCTGCACAAACATCCCAAATGATAGATGAAGATGTTCGAGCGATTATTGACCGTAACTACAGTGAAGCGGAAAAAATCCTCAATGAGAAAATTAATATTTTGCACAGTATGGCAGAAGCACTCATTAAATATGAAACCATTGGTGAAGGGCAATTGAAAGATTTGATGGATGGTAAAGAAGCAAAACCACCGGAAGATTGGGATGAAAATGAGCCAACCAATGGTAAAGAAATTTCTGTTGATGATGAAGCTTCTAAGCGGGATGATTCCGATCCCTTTAGCGAGCCTGCTGAGGATTACTGAGAAAAGACATGTTAGAGAATTTGTTTTGTTCTTCTCCGAAGAGAACTTCTTATTTGGACTGTGCGGGGCGATCCCTTGATTTAACCACGCCACAGATCATGGGGATCTTAAATCTAGGCCCCGATTCTTTTTCTGCAAAAAATCGCTTACCTCAATTTGAAGATGCGGTGGAACGTGGGATCCAACTGGCTGCTGAAGGCGCGACGATTCTTGATATTGGAGGAGAGCCAACCAACCCAACTTTGCATCCTGTTGTGCCTGAAGATCTAGAATTAGAACGGCTGATCCCTGTGGTTCGCGCCCTGAGTAGGGAAATTGATATTCCTATTTCTGTGGATACGAGTAAAGCGAGAGTGATGAAAGAAGCCATTGCCAATGGTGCAGGTTTTATTAATGATGTTAGAGCATTGACTGAGCCTGGGACTTTGGAGGTGGTAGCTAAGGCAGGTATTCCTGTTTGTTTGATGCATATGCGCTATCCCCATGGTATGCCAGCCCATGAAGAAACGAAAGAATCTGAGCAAATTGTCCTGGAGGTGAAAGATTTTTTAACTCATCGGGTGACAGCCTGTGTCCAGGCTGGAATTGACAAAGAAAAAATTATTCTTGATCCAGGTATTGGGGCTGGAAATTTCGGAAAATCTCTACAGCAAAATCTTTTTTTATTGAAACAGCTACACGAATTAACAATATTAGGGTTGCCGCTTTTAGTCGGCACATCAAGAAAGACTTTCATCGGGGACTTTTTTAATTGTACGGAAGATAAGCGATTAATAGGCAGCTTAGCCAGTGGTTTTTTTGCATTGCTAAACGGTGCAACCCTATTGCGCGTACACGATGTCAAAGAAACAAAGCAATTTTTGCGAATGATGGAAGCCATTGCTAAGGTTGAACAATGAGCCTCAAGAAAAAATATTTTGGTACGGACGGGATCCGTGGGCGATATGGTATTGATCCTATCAGTGATGACTTTATGGCAAATATTGCCACAGCGATATCCCAGGTGATCCCGGATGTGAAACAAAAGCCTGTTGTTATCGGCACAGATACGAGAGAATCAGCTGAAGCTTTGGAAGCAGGTTTGCAAAAAGGGCTAGCAGCCTATGGTATTGAGGTTTATTTATTAGGGGTGCTGCCTACACCTACTATTGCTTTTGCTGCTCGACATTATAACGCTGCACTCGGTATTGTCATTAGTGCTTCTCACAATCCCTATCAGGATAATGGTATTAAGTTTTTTGATGGCAAGGGTTTTAAGCTCAGTTCACAGCAAGAGTCTGCTATCGAAGAAAAATTGTTTGACGTTTGTAGGGAGAGCGTTGCTACACAGCCGCAGGCTAAGATGTATGACATATGTGATGATTATGCGCAATATTGTTTTAGCCAACTCTCACAAACCCTTAGTTTATCTTCGATGAAAGTTATTATCGATTGTGCGAATGGCGCAGGATCTTCGGTTGCAGAACGTGTGTTTTCTCCATTGGGCAGCGAGATTTCATTGATTCATCATCAACCTAATGGCAAAAATATTAA
Source organism: Gammaproteobacteria bacterium (assembly GCA_021773305.1). Classification (GTDB taxonomy): domain Bacteria; phylum Pseudomonadota; class Gammaproteobacteria; order UBA1113; family UBA1113; genus JAJFKH01. Next base: position 7,149 of record JAJFKH010000004.1, read on the forward strand.
TCAGCATTGTGGTTCGACAAATCCAGAGCAATTACAATGTGAAGTCAGAAAAAAAAAAGCGGATATCGGCATTGCTTTTGATGGAGATGCTGATCGGGTGATCCTTGTGAATGCTGCGGGTGAGATAGTCGATGGTGATCAAATCCTTTATATTTTGGCAAGCTTTCTTCATCAGAAAAATCAGCTAGAAGGTGGGGTGGTGGGTACGCAGATGAGTAATTTAGGTTTGGAAGTGGCCTTGAAGAATTTGTCGATTCCTTTTAGCCGGAGTCAGGTTGGTGATCGTTATGTGATGGAACAGTTACAACAGCAAGGATGGTTTCTCGGAGGAGAGGGATCGGGGCATGTGCTGAACCTTTCATTATCGACCACGGGGGATGGCATACTTATCGCATTACAGGTTTTATCTATTATGCAAGAAACAGGAAAATCCCTAGCAGAATTATCCAGTGGGATGGATAAATATCCTCAAATTCTTATTAATGTTCCTGTCTCAAACAAAAATGCCTTATTGGATCATCCAAAAGTTAAAAAAGCCTTATGTCAAGAACAACAACAATTAGCAAAGACAGGGCGTATTTTATTGAGACCCTCCGGTACAGAATCATTGGTTCGAGTGATGGTTGAAGGTGAAGCCATGGAGGCCATCGAGCCTGTGGCCCAGCGGTTGGTCAGTGTGATTGAACAGTTTTCTTAATCTTAGGTTATCCTATTCTTAATTGAAAAAACCGCTAACAGAACTATACCTTAGTAATGAGATGTAAAAAAAGAGGATAGAATGATGAAGGGTACCTTTACTGGGCACAACATGTTGCAGGGGATGATTAGCTCCATTGTCGGTGGTGCTTTTATTACTTTTTTTCTGGTAAAGTCTGATATGTTGGTGACCTTTGCTAGCATGGTGGGTTTACAGGCTGCGGATGTGGGTGTTTTGATCCACTTAGGTGCGAGTGTACTGTTTGGGATTATCTTTGCTACGCTATTTTGTTGTATGGCGCGTAATATTCCCATGGGTATTATTACAGGTCTGATTTTTGGTGTGATTCTTTGGTTCATAGGCCCGATGACATTATTACCTTATCTAAGTTCGGGTGCGGCTCTGGCTAGTCTTTGGACTCCTGAAGCGATGAAAGCGAGCGTTGATCCACTCATAGCTCATCTTGTGTATGGCTTTTTCTTGGGGCTTTGTTATGGTTGGATGCGGAAAAATTGTCCTGGATAGGGGGGCAAGTAAGTTACAGTCTGCCGAATTTGGGCGTATTGTTGGGTCTCCTTTTGTCAACTATATGATAATTTTAAGGAAACCTTAAGGCAATGAGGTTATAATTCCTACTAATTTTAACTCAATAAGTAGGATTTTAACGTGCCAAATAAAAAACTTTTTTTAATCGATACTGATACTACATTAATTGATGGGGATAATAACTTGATAAGCCCTGACATCATGGGGCCTGTGTTTCACGAAATCATCCGATCTCATCATTGGGCGATTGTTACCAGCAGAAGCCATATTAACCTTGAGGAAGAACCTATTCTTAAAGCAATAAAAGAACAAGATTTAACATTTGATAATAATTCTCCCACCCAAGCTATGCTTCACAGAGGTAACTCAGCTATTTTACAAGAAATGGTAGAGCATAAAGGTATTGATTTTTCAGATGAGCAAGAAAAGATCTTGTTGTTGTATGGTGAATTTGATTGGGACACAGGAAAGTTGACTTACAAAAATAATGAACGTCAGCTTGATCTCTCTGCCACAGTGGCTGAGGATGCTTATCTTTATATTGAATTGGGCAATAGCCGAGTGACGTTGGATGCTAGAAATTGGCTGTCTTGTAGAGAATTTCATGCTGCGGGCGACAACAAGCTGTTTCAAGCTATTTTAGCGATGGATCAATTGTATTTATCTTTAGTATCAACAGGTGGTCTTGAAGGACTAGGTTTCATTAAGATGGAGCCACTTAAGGACGCTGAAAAATATACCGAAATCAGAGTGGAAGACGTCGTGATGTTAGAGTATAAAAAAGAAGTGCTTGACCTCATGCAAGCGGCAGGGGCGAATACCATTCGAGTGGATACCCGAGCAGATGTTGAACCATTGTTTTATCGAGGTGAGCTTGAAGATTACAATGAACTGAAAGCTGAAAAAAGAAGCCCACATATCGATAGTTTACTTTCATTGCTTGATCTCAATAAAGCAAAAATATTAATAGATATATTGACAGTGAAAAATCTTTCTTTGGACAATGAAAAAGACCATGACGCTATTGCTGCAACCATTTGTTATTTTGCTGAGTGCTACTTGAATACTGTTGGGGAGCTTGTTCGCCTGGCCAATGGGATTGGAATTGGTTTTGGCAAGGAAGCAGGCTATCATGTTGAACTGGCAAAGCTGCGTTCTCGGCAGCTTACGCGATTTCATGAGAGAGAGTATCGAGAAACTAATGATTCAGAGAAGATTGCAAATTTGATTATTGATAAAATAAAAGGTTTATTGGTTGAGGAGAAAGACGTTTCTGGAGACGAAATTCTTGCCGCGGGCTACTTTTTCGAGGGAAAAATAGTGCGAGACAGTAAGTACACAGGCAGAGAACCGAGTGATGCCAAAAAAGCCCGGGAAGCAAGAATCCAATGGTTCGATGATTTTATGAGAGATCGAAAAGAAGAACAAAAAGTGGTCAATAATGTATACCATATCTAAATTTTAGAGGGTAAGCGGCCCAGCTTGTCCCCAGGGCAATCGCATTAAACTTTGCACATAAGAGCTAAGAACTGTACAATTTTGGTTTTTTTATCAGCAAGGATTACTGCCATGGAAAGCCAATTTGACACACTCATAGAGAATTTTTCACAAATTGAAGACCCTAGATTAGAGCGAAAAAAGTTACATGAGTTATCGGATATTTTAATTATTGCAATTTGTGCAATTTTATCTGGCGTTGATAAT
>JAJFKH010000031.1 GCA_021773305.1 Gammaproteobacteria bacterium
ATTTATTCGACGTACTGATGCAATGGAGTTGTATAAAAAATGGGACAATATTCATGATCCCTCGATCTATGATATTGATCCGAATGCGAGCACGTGGGTTGAAGTGGATACCTTTGTGATCAATTTTGGTGATTTGGAAAAGGAGAAAACAGCTGATGCCTATGAGGAGCACCTATGATTCTCCTTCCTCCATAGCACACTCGCTGATGTGGAAATTAGGGCCTGGTTCAAAAGCAGGTAACAGATCACTTTTACTCAAGATAAGCCCCGCAATAAAACTGACCGCCCAGCCACAATCCTACAATACAAAACAACTTGATGCTAGAACCAGAGTCTTCCAATATGAATAACCGGCTTTAATTCGCTCTGAATCACGTTTGCTTTTAGCATATTGATTTGCTAAAAACAATTCTTTTATTGATTGTTCCATGACAATGACAGACTCAGGTTTGACAGAACTTATTAACTCATCCGCTGCTTCTTTAATGGCGGCTCATGCTCATCATCTGAGCCATCTTGTGGCTCGAAATTCTCCTGTGATACTTTGTCTTCAAAGAAAATACTATTGCGTGCGGACTTTAATTTTCGAGCAGAGTATTGTTGAAACAGATTTTTGCCATATAGGCTTTGAGTTGGATGAAGTTATGAGATATAGGGATGGTTTCAGCTAAATTTAACAGATTGACTAAATCAAAAGATGTATTTCCTTTGTGAATTTTTTCTTGGAAAAATTGCTCTGCCTTTATATCTGGATAATCATTTAAAAAATTTTCTAAAGCTTCTGTAAGTACCATTGTGACTACCTTTGTTTATTATTTTACTAAAAAATTAGTATTAATTAAGGCGTTACAATAAAAACAGAGCGGGGGTAGAGCTTTTGACTATTTCCCCAGGGCTGCCGCATTAAAATTTGAACTAAATAGTCACGATCCCAGCCAGATTTTTATTGACGGCATTTGAGCAGCTGGCAGAGCGGCTAAAAGGTTACTTCCCTCGGCTAAAACTATTATTACTAATGGATCCATTGTATGCCACGCAAGATTTATTCAACCCTATCGATACTCGTGATAACTGACTCTTGATAATGCTCAGTTTGGGGATAGTTCACACAAAACCCTGCCATGGGTTTAATTAAAATATCAGCCTTATCAATTTTAATATTGATGAGATGTCCTCCACGAGTTCTTTCTTTATTAATCATATGTAAATGATAACCCGGCGCACTCATGTTACCCATAAACTCAGGTGCCCAGATCCCAACAAGAGTTCCTTCTGTGTTTTTTAATCCATAATGTGTTTTATTTTCGAATGAATAATCCAACCGACGGTAGAACTTACTTTTTTCGCTTATGTTACTTAACATAACTTCTGTAAAAAAACCCTTAATTTTAATTAAATATATTACGTTTTTATTTGTAATTTGATTGTCTAACTTCGATTTCAAACCCTCATAGCTGCTAATGTTTTCAACGTGTACTTTATTCCCATTTGCCAGGCAACCTATCTGAGCATAAGTAATTTTTTTACTTGGATCGGCAATTGTTGTTTCCCCATTAGATGCAGTGTGATAAAAAACACCATCAATGCCAACCATAGAGCCATCCAAAGAATCAAATACGCCAATTCCATCTGGCCCTTGTTCAGCTAAGCTCGAAATAGTCATGTCTCCAGTATAAACACCACTTATCAACGCAGCAAATGTTGAAAATTGATGGAGTGAATCGCAAGATTTTATGCTATCAGCTGCAAATGCACTTCCTCCAAAAATCACAGAAACAAAAACCATTAAGCTTACTTTACTAGTTCTGTTCATTATCGCTCCTAACATCATAAATTGGCTTACAAACCACAGGTAGCCAAATCTGATTTATCTTTCAAATCATTATATTAAAATAATAGTAGTTGTGAAATCATTTTTTATCAAGTGGTAATAAGGTAACATATTAAAAGCACTTTTGGCTCCACTCAACACTGAAACAATGCTTCTGCCTGGCGAAAATCTTCCGCATCATCAATATCAATTGAACGTTCAGCAGGCATTGCATAAGCAATAGTATCTGGCATCAGAAACGATCGTCTATTTTGTAATCGCATTGAATCTGCAACATAGATGGCACCATTTAAACGAAACACAGGAGGTAAATCCTGGCGGCGTGTATAACTTTTCTCACTAACCAGAGACGTTAATTGTTGGTCATCTCCCATGGTATACATCCAATAGGGACTTTCATTTGCTGGTGTCACTGACACACAAGCGGGTGCTTGTTTTTCATAACACATTGCAATAGTATTATCAATGTCTTCAATTTTTCGCAATGGGGACGTGGGCTGTAGTAATACTACATAATCATAACCTGGAAGAGATTCAATAGCATGAATCACTGCATCAACTCCTGGAGTTTCATCTTTCGCAAGAACTTCTGGCCGTTTTAATGGTACTTCACTGCCATGTTGCTTTGCAATCATTAAAATATCCCTGTCATCAGAAGATACCACAACTCGATCGATATAAATTGATTGCTTTGCCATATCAACAGTCCAAGAAATAAGTGGTTTATCATGAAAAAGCCTTATGTTTTTCCCTGGTAATCCCTTTGAACCACCTCTAGCAGGCACCACGGCTAATATTGATTTATCTCCAATCATGCGAAATGTTCCTGATAATCTTGATGAGCTTGTTGGTAATCTTCCATGCGACCAATGTCAGTCCAGTACTCCCGAATAGGAAAGGCAGAAATCGCTAATTTAGAACCTAACATTCTATCTAATAACTGAGGCATATCAATCGGTTGATTATTTTCTAGCAATCGTAAAACATTTGGTTCTAACACATAAATCCCAGCATTCACAAAATAATTTTGAATAGGCTTTTCTTCCAAGGCTAATAATTGATGTTCATTTAATTTGACAACACCGTAAGGCACTGTTTGTTGATATTCTCGCACACAAACCGTTGCAAAATTTTTCTGCTGACAATGGAAATCTAATAAATACTGAAAATTAACATTTGTCATGATGTCACCATTCATCACAATCAATGGTAAATTCGGTTTCTCTGTTAATAAACTCAAAGGCCCTGCTGTGCCGAGCCGCTTTTTCTCTTCAACATATTGGATATCAACACCCCACTGGCTGCCATCTTTGAAATATTCTTGGATCATTTTGCCACGATAATTAATTGCAAAAGCAAAGTTTGAAAACCCACTATTGATAAAGCCTTCTAAAATAATTTGTAGCATGGGTTTGCTATCAATTTTTAGCAAAGGTTTGGGGCAATCATTCGTCAAGGGCTTTAATCGCTCTCCCAAGCCACCCGCCATAATGACGACAAGATTTTCATGATGTTTAGACTTCACTAAATCATCCATGAATGCTAAATTTGTAAGACAACCATTATCGTCGATTAACGGCATATGATGTAATGATAATCGTTGCATTTTTGTTAAAATAGCGTCCCTGGTTTCATCAGCATTTGCCGTTGTGGGATGGCTATTCATGATGTTCTCTACAGATTTTTCAGTGCCGATACCTCGCAAAAATCCTCGTCGGATATCACCGTCTGTAACAACACCCAGTAAATGTTGATCATCATCGGTAACAAGAGCCACACCCATGGCACCTTGATCCATAATTTTAATTGCATCTAAAATGGATTGCTCTTGCTTCACAATAACACTGCTATAATGTTTCATGACGCAATCACCTCACCAACACCGTAGTTTTTCTGGGAAGGCATCCCCAGAAAGTCCCAATAGCATTCTGGTTCAATACCTTTACCCGAACGCTTCACGGTTAAATTATCTGGATTAAATAATTCACCTTTAGCAATAGGTTGCTGTGCAACTAAACTTTTTCGCACCGCATCACGGTTTTTTAGCTCGCATGCAAAAGGCCTTTTCAAGCCACTGCCCAACGCTGACTCAATTTGGCGAATACCTTTAACCATGAATTGTAGCTCTGTGGGATCAAGGGACGCCTTATGATCAGGGCCAGGCATTGATTTATCCAAAGTTATATGTTTTTCAATAATATTCGCCTCTCGACTCGCTGCCGCTAAAGGAATAACAATACCTTCACTGTGATCAGACAAGCCTACGGGCAACTGAAAACTACTTGCCAATGTCTTCATTGCATTGAGATTAATATTTTCATAGGGTGTTGGATATGCGGTAGTACAATGTAACAAGGCTACTCGTTCCCTGAGTAAGCTCCTTGCCGCATCGGTACTATATGCTTGAAAAAATTGTTCGAGACTTTCTTCTGTTGATGTCATCCCGCAATATCCGTAACTGATTGTCGCTAATGCTTTTTCAATTTCATGGAGGTATGCCATGCCTGTGGATAGAATAATAGGGCAATTTTGCCTGGCAATATGTAATAATAAAGGTAAATTGGTTAAATCACCCGATGAAATTTTCACACGGTTAATATTAAGATCATGAATTAAAAAATCCGCACTTTGTCTATCAAATGGCGTTGATAAAAAATCAATCGCAACTTCGTTACAATATTCAAGAAGCTTACTATGATCGTCTTTGGATAGTTCATAAGATTTCAACATCTCAAATTGATTGTCTGAACCTAAAGTATTCGCTTTTTGATAGTCAGCTTTCGGTGCATCCTGGGTAACAAGTTGCTCTGTTTGATACGTTTGAAATTTAACCGCATCCGCTCCAGAGTGTTTGGCAACATCCACGAGGCGGAAAGCATTATCAAGTACACCATTATGATTAACTCCCGCTTCAGCAATTATATAACAGTGTTCTTTAGGCATTTATTACCTCACTATTCTGTGGTAAATCATGGAACCGCTTACGAAATAAATTTTTAAAATTATGCCTGCGAAGCGTCGTCATGATTTTTTTAGCAACATCACCTTTGCCGTAGTGTGATTGAATATTTTGCAATGAAGTTTGGAAATCAGGGCTTAATGCTTTATTCATGGCTTGGACAATATCATATTCTGTATCATGACAATCAATAACACTCGATGCTTTTAACCTGCCTTCTTGACGAAGGCCAACATTAATGGTTGGCTTTTTAAAATAGGGGGTTTCTATTAGGCCACTGGAAGAATTTCCTATGACCATATCAAAATGCTGTAAGCTACTTAAGTAAAGTGTCGTACCTAAATTTGCAACTACCTTACATCGGTGGAGTTTATTGGAAACATAATCCAACAACATTTCTCCAATCATTCGTCCGGTTTCATCTGCATTGGACTTGGTAAATAAAATATGAGCCTCAGGAAAATGATCGAGTGCTTGTAAAAGATTTACAACATGCTTCCTTGTTCCTTCCGGATCGACTGTCACAGGATGATAGGTTACAATAAAATTTAATCGGCTTAGCGTAAAGCCTACGGATTTTTGCCATTGGGTTTTATTCAATAGTTTTGCGGGTTGAATATTGTCTAATCCAATGGCTCCTACATTAAATACCCTATCGGGAGATTCACCCATTTGTATCACTCGATGACGATAACTTTCCGCTGCAACAAAATGTAAGTGAGATAACTTACTAATAACATGGCGAAAACCTTCATCTAAAGCACCGAAGCTCACTTCGCCCCCATGGATATGGGCAAGGGGAATGCGCGCAATATAAGCCGCTTGAGCCGCAGCTAATATTTCAAATCGATCGCCTAGGACAATAATCAAATCAGGATTAAGGCGAGCGAATTCATCAGAAAAATTAATGGTTGCCAGCCCGACGGATTTTCCTATGGCATTGGCACTGTCGTTACCGAGGAGCATGTCAATTTTTGATACAATAGGGAAACCATCAGCTTCGATAGTCTGGTAGGTTTTCCCAAAATCCCTCACCCAGTGCATACCGCAGACAACCAGCTGTAGATCAAAATCTTTTGCGGCTTGAAGTTCTTTTAGTAGCGGATATAGCAAACCATAATCTGCCCGAGTTCCAGTGACCACAGCTATCTTCCGTGACATATGCCTTGTCCTTCATTTGCCCATCAAAGGTTATATCGGCAAGACTTATAAGAACTTAAATTTTCAGGCAAGGTAAACCACTGGATGGTCTGCTGCAATCCTCGGGAAAAGCCCTCAATCGATCCATATTCTGGACGCCAATCGAGCAATTTTTGTGCTTTTTGATTACAGGCCCATAGTCGATTCACTTCGCTTTTTTCAGGCCGCAGGCGCTGCTCGTCCGTGGTGATGGTAATATCAGCACCCAAGAGCCTCGCAATAGTTTGAGCAGTATCACCAATGGACACTTCGTAGTTACTACCTAAATTGATGGTTTCACCCATTACCGTATCCGCTTCAGCCATAGCAATAAAACCTGCCACGGTGTCCGCGATAAAATTAAAGTCCCGAGTCGGTGATGTGGCACCCAGCTGGATATTTTTTTGTCCATTTGCAATTTGGCTAATGATCGTAGGGATCACCGCCCGAGCTGATTGTCGAGGGCCATAGGTATTAAAAGGTCGAGCAATACAAACGGGTAATTGGTAGGCATTATAGAAAGAAATCACCATTTGATCTGCGGAAATTTTACTAGCGGAATAGGGTGACTGACCCTGAAGTGGATGATCTTCAGTAATGGGCACAAATTGAGCGGTACCATAGACTTCACTCGTTGATGTATGGATCACTTTTTCTACAGCCAAATCCTTGGCCGCTTGGAGCACATTCACTGTGCCTTTTACATTGGTATCAACATAATCATGGGGGGCCAAGTAAGAATAAGGAATGGCAATCAATGCCGCAAGATGAAAAATAACAGAGCAGTCCTGTACCGCATGGCGAACAAAGAAGGGATCCCGAATATCCCCGGCAACCACTTCGATAGATTGCTTAACCTCATCCGTACTATCGTCTAACCAACCCCAGCGATTAAAGGAATTATAATGAACAAAAGCTCGGACTTGATAACCTTGTGCAACCAATGCTTCGACCAAGTGAGATCCAATGAAGCCATCCGCTCCGGTCACCAAAATCCGTTTACCTTGTAAATCCATGAAGCTCTCCTTCGCCATATCCATCTGGAAACCACGGTGAAGCAACACCCGGGTCTAAGATAAATTTTACTTTATTATCAGAATATTGCAAAGATTCTGTTGCCTATCCCTGGCTAATCACAGGACTCATTGGCACAACTCCTGGTAAAGCTTTGCCTGTTTGTGCAAGCTCAGAACCACCCACACTTGGTGCCTGAGCAATAGCATCATCTAAATTCACTCCAGATAAATCAACAGGCCCTTCTGCCTCTTTTGTTTTAACTGGCTCCACATCGGCTCCTCTTTGATCCACCATAATTTCAACCCGGCGATTTTTAGCACGATTTTCTGCATTAATATTCGGCACCAGTGGCCGTGAAGATCCAAAACCACGAAGCACAAAGCGATCACTTGGGATATCATTCTCTTCTAACATATCATCAATCACGGAATAGGCTCGGGCTGCGGATAATTCCCAATTAGAGCGAAACTCACCATTTTCAATAGGAATATCATCCGCATGGCCGGATACAACAATCTCACCTCTCATGTCTTTTAATGTGCGCCTCAAATTCGCAAGCACAGGATGAAAATCATCCACCAACTCTGATTTTCCTGATTTGAATACACCAGACTCTAACATACGGATCACAATAATCTCACCATGGGATTCTACTTCAATTTTCATTTCATCTATTTGATCTTTCAAAACTTCTTTGAGCTTTTCTGCATCTGCTAGGGTTTTTTTCATTCGCTCTAATGTTGCATCTTGTTGCATTTTTTGACTGGAATTCCCTGTTTTACTGGTGTCTTTTATTAACTTTATATCATCCGCACTGTGTGCTGGCGTGTTAACAGGAGAACCGAGTGCTACCTTCATGGAAATGCCCATTTCTTTAAATTTTTCTTTATCTACTTCGGCCATAGCAAGAAGCATGACAAAAAAAGCCATGAGCAATGACATCAAATCAGCAAATGTCATTACCCAACCTGCTCCACCTGCTGCCGCTTTTTCAGGCTCTTGCTTCTTTCTACTCATGCATCTATGTCACCCTATTGAATAACTATTTTTCCTCTTTGCCTTTTTTATCTCCTGCATCTCGTTTTTTCCCTGGCAAATATGTTTTCAGCAAATCTTGAATAACCCTTGGGTTTTGTCCCTTCTGAATAGCAATCACCGCATCAATAATCATTAATTTTTGCAACTTTTCTTCTTTACTACGCAATTCTAATTTATCGGCAATAGGCAGTGCTATCATATTCGCTAAAATAGCACCATACAATGTCGTTAACATAGCCACCGCCATAGCAGGGCCTAAACTCTGTGGATCGCTCATATTAGATAACATCTGCACCAAACCAATAAGCGTGCCAATCATCCCCATTGCAGGGCCAACATCCCCCATAGCTTTAAAAATTTGTTGGCCTTGATTATGTCGCTCAACCGTTTGCACCATTTCATTATATAATGTGTTTTCAAGAAATTCTGCATCCACCCCATCGATTAGATATTGAGTGGCTTGTTTTAAAAAGGAATTTTTCACTTCAATACTTTCTAAGGCCAACATACCATTTTTTCGCGCTTCATCAGCAATTTCAACGATTTTTTCAATAATCTCTGTGGGTTTCTCTGTCTTATAAAGCACAGTCTTCATAGCAATTTTAACCGCGCCAAAAAATTGCCCTATACTAAATTTCATTAACACGACAGCTGAGCTACCCGCCACAACAATCATAAGAGATGGTACATTAATAACGAGGGTGATGCTTCCACCCATGAGGACGGCCATAAGAACCACGCCAAATGCACCCACAAAACCTATTAATGTTGCTATATCCATAACACCCTCTTAACTCATATGTCGATATGCTTGTAAAGCTGACTTGCCCTTTTTTAATTTATTCATATTTTTTTGGGAATGATATCTTTCCTGTTTTACCATATTTAATAACTTTTGGTTAGACTCCAATAATTGAGAGACATCAAAAAACAAGTCTGTGTTATTTTCACAAAATTCATACTCATGAAAAAACTTTTCTAGTAATTTTTTCCTCGAACACTCAAGCTTTGTCACAACATCCCAGTGACTACGCTCACCTTGGTACAACATGGCACCACTTAGCTCCATGATTTCTTGCCACAAAATTTTATTAGTGCTGTTTGCCATCATGAGATTATTCCTCTGATACCAGAGCGTTATTTTTCATTTCAGTAGCATAGTTATCCCGAACATCCTGGGGAACTTGATCCCAAGCTGATTTTATATTGGTGATTAAGTGGATAACTTCATCAATAATTGCCGTATCATTTTTCTTGCTTGCTTCCAGTAAACGCCGCACCATATATTCATACAAGTCACTTAAATCTTTGGATAATTTTCCACCAGCTTCAATATTTAAGCTCGCTCTCAATCCGTTGATAATATCCATAGATTTACCAATGTATTTCGCTTTTTGGGCATATTTTTTCTCACTCATTACTTGTTTAGCCTTGGACAATCGAAACAAGACACCTTCGAGAAGTAGCTGGATGATCCGATGGGGATCAGCATCCATAATACCAATATCCAACTCCACTTGCTGATATTCTTTAATTCCTTTCATAGTCGTTACTCCTTAGATTACTTCTTACTAGATTTCCCGGGGACTGGCATATTTGACAGTTGTTGATTGAGATAGTCCGTTGTTGAATCTAATTGACTCATAAGTGAATCAAGGAGTGAAAATTGCTTATAATAGCGCTTTTCGACAATCTCCAAATGATTCTCTTCCTTTTCAATTCGACTTTCTAATGTACTGATACGCTTATTGATCCCGTCGGTTCGAATTTTTATTAAACCTGAAGTTTTGTCTTGCCCTTCTGCATAATCATGGAATCTTGCAGCAAAACCTTCTTTATTATCAGAAAATATTTTTACAACGCCAGTAAAATCCTGAGCCAACACCGATTTAAATTCGGTAGAATCAAAGGCTAACTTTCCTGTCTCAGCATTCGTTGTAATACCAAGCTCATGTAGATAACTAAAATCTCCAACACTATTGGCTGGTGTATTTAGAATATCTGTCAAACCTGATTTTAAAAAGGTAATACTACTATCATTGTTCAAACTATCCGCAGACTGAATAGCAATATCCCCTATTAAATTATTATATGTATTAACAAAATCTTCTACTGATTTTGTAATCGAAGTATCATCTCGTGTAATATTAATCGTTGTTCCTACCAAATCAATTTGATTCACATCAAGGGTAACTCCCTCAATAACACCACTAATTAAATTATTTTCATGGGTCACAGCAAAGCCATCAATATCAAGCACTGCATCTTGCGCAGGAGAAAGTTCATTTGATAAATTTAACGTTGTTGATACATCCCCGGAAACGTCGTTCAAGGTTATTGTAGAATTCGATCCCGTATTATTTGAAGTCAAAACAAGATGGCTTTGTGTTCCACCCACACCATCATCAACATTTAAAATGGTTGCTTTTATGCCTACATTATCTAAAGAAAAATTAATGGAATCTCGAATACCACTTAAGCTATCATTATTACTATCCACAGTAATCGTAAATTTTTCGCCATCCACGTCAATTTCAAGATCACCACTGGCAGCAATAGAAGTTTCAGCATCTACAAAAGCATCTGAGGAAATTTTATGCGCTGCGGCAAGTTGTGATATTTTGACAGTATAATTACCAACACTAGCATCTTTATCTGCGATAGCTGTAATAACATCACTATTGGTCGAATCTGCTTTGAAAATTTGAAATTTTTCATTGCTTGACAAGACTTCCATAGCATCACGGAAATTATGGATATTATTTTTCAAAGTTCCATAAGCACTGAGTTGAGTTTGGAGGGTTTGATCTTTTGTTTGTAAACCCGTAAGGTTTCTTTTCTCAACATCCATCAATTGCTCAACAATGCCATTGACGTCCAACCCTGAACCTATCCCCGCAGCCCCTTGCATGTGACACTCCATTTGTTTTTTTGAGTTTATTGATCTAACTGTTAGCCCTGACTACTAAAAAAAGGAAACGCACTGTTATTAGTACGTTTCCTAATGGGCTACAACTATTGCAATAGACTCAATGCAACCTGAGGTAATGTATTTGCCTGAGATAACATTGCTGTACCTGCTTGACTTAACACACTACTCATTGCCATCCGCGAGACCTCATCAGCAAAATCCACATCCTTAATTCGTGAATTTGCAGCTGTGAGATTTTCAGCAGAATTCATGTTACTTTGAATTGCAGTTTCCAATCTTGCTTCATCAGAACCTAACTGCGCTCTAGCAGAGCTGACCGTGCTGATAGCTGTATCAACAAAGTCCAAAGCAGCTTGAGCGCCAGCAGCTGATGTTAATGTAACACCAGATGAAACCCCCAAAGAAGAAGCATTTGCGCTGGTTAAAGAAATAGTAATACGGTCATCCGTAGTATTATTTGCACCTACTTGAATAACCATTGACGTATTAGAACCATCAGCAATTTGATAACCATTAAATTCAGCAGTATCTGCAACACGATCAACTTCTGCACGTAGTGCTGAGAATTCAAGTTGTAATGCTGAACGGTTAGCTGCATCATATGAACCATTTGATGCTTGTACTGCTAGCTCACGCATACGTTGTAGGTTATTACCAATTTCTTCTAATGCACCCTCTGTGGTTTGAATAACAGAGACACCATCATTTGCGTTTCGAACCCCTTGGTTCAAACCGGAAATTTTCTTATCCATTAGTTTTGAAATTGCCATACCAGCAGCATCATCTTTTGCTCGATTAATACGTAAACCTGATGCCAATCGCTCCATGGATTTATTAAGATCCGCTTGGGCATTGTTCAAATTACGCTGAGTAACTAATGAAGTTACGTTTGTGTTAATTGTAACTGCCATAACTTTCCCCTTTCTCCTTTAAAAAAAATAAAAAATGCTCTCAACAAATCTATCGGCAGAGGAGAAAGGAAACTTTACTATTTTTTGAACATTTTTTATGGTAGTGTTTTAGGCAGAGTCTTTTAATTGGGAAACCAAGTCGCCTTGAGCAGTATAACTCACCGCTTGCTGTTCGCTTCCATAGCGGAGAATATCTAAGGCCTTTCGCAAACTATTGATTCTTGAAGAAATTATCGCCCCATTTATCATATTTTGTTTTTTACATTGAACTGCAATCTTAAGTAACTCAGAACTCAATGGCTTTATGTTCTCTCCAAATATCTCAGGTAATTTAGGAATATAATCACCTAAATGAGATGATATAGAAGAAGTATGGTTCTGTTGTAAAAAGGAAACTAATATTTTTTCATCTTTTTGACACTGTTCTAACAGTACTTGCTTGTGTTCAGATAGTTCTGTGATGACAGCTTGATCATCGGCGCGTAGCGCTTGATACTCTCTATCTAATAGCTCGGCAAGATCACGAGTTTTTTCAATATAGCTCTGAAATAATTGTGTAAACTGCATCATCCCTTGCTGTTTCCCAATATCAATCTTTATTAAAATAACTTTGATCAACCAATGTATCAACTAATTTATCATAGTCGATTTTGTATTCACCTTGGGTAATAGCTTGTTTAAGACTATCTAACTTTGCCGGTGATACTTCGGTTTCTGGTGTATCAAGCATCGCTTGTAACATGTTTGCCTCTAAGGAAAACTGTACATCAGTGTCATTAAGTGACTGCTTTTTGGTTCCATTAGCCTTATTGTTTTGGCTCCCAATACCCCCAACACGGTTAATTTGGGTAATATTTATCTTATTTATCATCTTTTGTTGCTCCAACAATAACTCTTCTCTCAGAAGCCTAATCGGCATAGCGCAATAAAACTTTAGGAAGTAATTTATCCTAATTTACTAAAGAACCACTTTAACTTGTCCTACATCAATTATCTCGGCTTCAACCACACGTTTTGAATTTACATTTTGAACCTTGATAATATCTCCTATAGCACCTGCCTTTTGAGCAACACCTCTCATTTGTACTTGTAATGTTCCCTTTTTAGCAACAATTAATACTCCTTGGCCCCGCTTAACCACTTCGGCCATGCGCAACATAGAAGGCGTATATACATCACCTTCTCTCACCGAGCGTTTGATAACATTGCCCACAAGATCGTCTAGTTGGGTAAATACGCCATGATGTTGACGCAGGATATCTATTTTAGTAAAAATAATGTCGTCTTCTGATAGTACCCGCCCCCGAGAAAGAGGATGACGCGCTACAGCAGCATCCTGCATTTTTGAAATATTTATTGGGACATAAATTTTCCAAGGATGGTTGCTCTCACAAGAAATTTGGACAATTCGCCTGGCTCCTTCCCCTGAACGCAAAGAAAAAGCTTCTGGAACATTGCATTGACTGAGCTTAAGCCGTGGATCAAGAGAGGCCACCTTGATCTGATAATGATCTTTGGCGGGAAATGTCTGAGAAGCAAAGCCAAGAACATCCTTGTGTAATTGAGAATGGTTATAAAATGGCTCGCTATGACAACAAGTCATGACCAACATCAACATTGCAGTGAATAGAAATGCTTTCATTTTACGATAATCCAATGGATCCGTTTATATCTTAGGATATAATGGAGCAATTTTTGTGCCAAGTATAATGGCATGATAGTTGCAGCATCCCCTCAGAAATTACAAGGATCCCCGATGGCTGAAATACAAGACACAGACATTTTGTCCAACGACGAAGTCGATACCCTGCTAAATGAAGAAGGCGCTGCCGCTCAAGAATTACTTTCTCCCCAAGATATCAACCCCTATGATTTTGCTCACCACGGTGAAAAAACAATTAATGATTTGAGTAAAATTGAAAATATACACGAATTATTTAGACATGACGCTGCTCACAGACTCTCTCATTTTTACTGCCGGAAAATTGAATTGGAAATTAATAAACCAGCTATTGTCCCTTTCTCAGAATATTTACAATCCCTTTCACAACCTCTGCTAATCAATATTATTGATGTTAAAAATTTAAGCGGCCCTGGCATTATTGACTTTTCGAAAAACTTTATGGAAAATTCCATCGAAATTTTGTTTGGTGGAAATGTTAATAATCCATCACTGAAGGATCGCAATTTTGCTCGGGCGGAATTGCGAATTGCAAAGTTGCTAACAGAGTTAATTAATAAATCCTTATCTGTTGCCTGGAATGAAGTTGCACCACTAGAATTAGAATACGTGCGCTCTTTAACCAATATACGAATGGCAAATATTGTCGATAATCACGAGAATGTCCTTCTCAGTCGTTGCACCTTCACATTTGAGCAAAACCAGTGTGAATTTAACATTTGCTTGCCTTGTTCCACATTAGAAGCTGTCAAGTCACTCATCGAAGTGCAAAATCAAGATGGCCTTACCGAAGATGAACAGCGAACTTGGCGAAAACTGCTACGACATAACATTGAAAATATGCGTTTAGATGTAGTTTGCAATATTAGCGAAAACAAAATTCGTCTCGATGATCTAATGAAACTATCTGTCGGTGATGTTCTCTATATCAATAATCCTAAAATGGCGAAAATGTACATTGGTGATATTCAATTGTTCAATGCTAGTTGTGGCACGAACAATGAAAATCGTGCGTTGAAGATAACAGAAATTTGTAGTGAATAATGGAGTATAAATATGAGTGACAACAACCCCGTGGCTAATCAAGATCCCAGTGTACAAGAAAATTTTGGTGGTCAAACTAGCAATGAAGTCCTGTCTGGTGGAGATCCGAACCAACTCGATTTACTCCTTGATATCGGCGTCACACTTTCTGTTGAGATGGGTTGCAAATCCATGAAATTAAAAGAGTTACTTTGCCTGGCAAAAAATTCCATCGTTGAGCTGGATAAAGCCGCAGGAGAGCCTTTGGACATCAAAGCAAACGGATCGCTTATTGCCAGGGGAGAAGTTGTGATTGTTAATAACCGCTATGGCATACGTCTCACAGAAGTTGTGAGCAAAAAAGAACGGATGAAAAACATATAGGAAACCCTATGAAAAAAGGTATATTCACATTATTATTAATAGCTTATCATCCTGCATACTCAGCACCGAATGATTTGCTTACGAACAGTGGAGCTGTTTGGGCAAAGCTAATAGAAATTTTTGTTGTATTAGGATTAATCCTAGTTTTTATTTTTGCCTGTGCTTATTTACTCAAAAAAACGTCCCTTGTAAACAAGCAAAATAGAGGGTTAATTAAGATAATTACATCTTTCCCTTTAAGTCAAAAAGAAAAGCTAATGATTATACAGGTTGGAGAAAAACAATTATTGCTCGGCGTCACAGCGCACAGCATTCAAACTTTAGAATCTTTTGAACAACCTATTTATCTAGAAGACGGCACTATTAAAGACGATGGATTTAGTGACCAATTAAGAAAATTTTTGACCAAGGAAGGTTCATGAGAAAAAATGTAAATTGGATATGTATTGTCGGATTTTTTTTACTGCCTGCTATTGGCCATGCAGCAAATCCAGGTATTTTAGCATTTTCATCTTCCCCTGGAGAAAATGGCGCAACCGATTATAATTTGAGTCTGAAAATTCTTGCAGCCATGACTGCTTTGACTTTATTGCCTGCGTTACTCATGACATTAACATCGTTTACCCGTGTCATCATTGTCCTCGCAATATTGCGCCAAGCCATCGGCATGCCTAATATACCAACGAATCAAATACTTATTGGTTTATCATTACTGATTACTCTGTTTATCATGTCGCCGGTGTTTAAAAAAGTAAATGATGATGCTATTCAACCTTATTTAAATGAACAAATTTCTGAAAAAATTGCTATCGATCATGCTATTTTACCTTTTAAGCAATTTATGCTAAAACAAACCCGCGAAGATGATCTTGGTATGTTTTTGAAAATGTCTGGTAATGAGCAGATCACCAACCCCCATGAAACACCACTCCCTGTTTTAATGACAGCCTTTGTCACCAGTGAATTGAAAACTGCTTTCCAAATTGGCTTTATGCTATTCATACCTTTTTTAATTATTGATTTAGTGGTAGCAAGCGTATTAATGTCAATGGGGATGATGATGCTATCTCCTTTAGTCATATCATTACCTTTTAAGATTATGTTATTTGTGTTGGTCAATGGCTGGATTTTAGTTATTGGAACGTTATCATCAAGTTTTGCGTTGTAAAGGAGTAGTGCTATGTCTCCCGACATGATGATTGATATATTTAGACAAATGCTCTATGTGGTCGTCTTGACTGTCAGCGTTATTGTTCTACCAGGACTTGTGGTAGGTTTATGTGTTGCCGTGTTTCAAGCTGCAACACAAATCAATGAAATGACGTTAAGCTTTTTACCGAAACTATTCGTGATGCTTTTTGTCATTGCGGCACTTTCTCCATGGTTAATGAAATTATTAGTCAACTTCACTCAAAATCTTATACTTGATATTCCATATATAATAGGATGAGTAATGCTACAAAATTTCTTTGAACTATTAACTATCAATCACTTTATGTACGCACTATTTCGCATTGCAGGCATGCTCATGGCCGCACCGATTGTTGGCTCTCAATTAATCCCTGCAAGACTGAGAATTCTTTTAGCATTACTGATTACTATCATCATTTTTCCATTATTACCTGTATCCGGATCCTGGGATGCTATATCCCTTGAGGGCTTTATTGTCACAATAGAACAAATACTTATTGGCTTGGCGATAGGTCTTGTCTTTCAATTTGTTTTCCAAATTATTATACTAGGCGGGCAAGTCCTTGCACTACAGTCTGGGTTAGGATTTGCAACATTGGTTGATCCTCAAAGCCATGAAAATTTACCCATGATCAGTCAATTTTATCTACTTTCTGTAACTCTACTCTTTTTAGCATTAGATGGCCATTTGACCCTAATTAAAATGGTTGTCAATAGCTTTTATACCATACCCATTGGCACGGTAGGATTGGCATCAGAAGATTATATGAAATTAGTTTATTTCGCTGGGAATATCTTCTCAGGTGCTGTATCCATTGCATTGCCTGCGATCATTTCTTTATTAATGGTCAATATGACCTTTGCTATTCTTACAAAATCAGCGCCGCAAATTAACATTTTTTCCATCGGTTTCCCTTTAACATTAATTTTTGGTTTGTTCATCATGTATTTAAGTTTTCCGAGCATGATGGACTTTAGTCAGTTACTATTTACTAACGGATTTCAGGAATTGACTGAAATCCTTGGGCAGAGGTAGCCATGGCTGAAGAAAATGACCAAGAACGTACCCATGAGGCGACGCCCAGAAAACGTAAACAGGCAAAAGAAAAAGGGCAAATCCCTCGCTCTAAAGAATTATCAACTTTTTTATTATTAATCACAAGCGCCAGCATGCTGTTTATTTATGGCGGTAAAATTTTCAACACCCTTGCGGATAATATGCGTTATTCATTCAGCTTTTCAAGAGAAGCGCTATTTGACAACTCCTCTATGATTTCTTATTTTGGTCTTGAAATAAAGAATGCTTTTTTGATATTAATACCTCTTTTTCTGGCATTATTTATCATATCAATCGCCAGTAATATTATGCTCGGCGGATGGCTATTTAATATTACTTTAGCCGCACCTAAGGAAGAAAGGTTAAGCCCTATAAAAGGATTAAAAAAAATATTCTCTCTTCGAAGCCTGGTAGAATTGGCTAAATCAATCGTTAAATTTATCTTATTGATGTCTGCCGGGATATTCATTCTGTGGAAAAATTTTCCTGTTATATTACATTTAACGGAAGAAAATGTACAGAGCGCTATTCCTCATGGCTTTCAAATGCTAAACCTTGATTTTATTATCCTCTCTTCTGTGATGATCTTGATTGTCCTGTGCGACGTACCTTATCAAATTTGGGATCATAGCCGTAACTTGAAAATGTCATTTCAAGAAATCAAAGATGAAATGAAGCAAACTGATGCTAATCCAGAAATAAAAAGCAGAATTCGAAAAATTCAACAAGAAATGTCTCAAAAGAGAATGATGGAAGAATTACCCAAGGCTGATGTTATCATTACCAATCCAACTCATTATGCCGTAGCACTAAGCTATAAAGCGAACAAATCGGGTGCGCCCATCGTTGTTGCAAAAGGAGTCGATTTTCTTGCAGAAAAAATTCGTGATGCAGGGAAAAAATATCGAATTGAAATTGTATCATCTCCACCCCTTGCGCGTTCCATTTACTTTAGCAGTGATTTATTCAAAGAAATTCCTCAAGGCCTTTATGTCGCTGTTGCTCAAGTCCTTGCCTATATTTATCAATTAAAGCAATATCGTTTAGGTAAAATAAATAAACCTATTTTGCCTGGTGAACTACCCATACCCGATGATTTAGCACGATAGGATATATTATGGAAAATGCAAGCTTTCTAAATAATATAAAGCAATTAAGTCAAAGTAGTCTGGGTACTCCCATACTCTTACTGGCTATGCTAGCAATGATGATACTGCCCTTGCCCTCCATATTTCTTGATATTCTTTTTACATTCAACATTTCTTTATCCATTGTTGTATTATTAGGCTGTATTTATACTCGTAGACCATTAGAATTTAGTGTTTTTCCAACAGTACTACTTGTTTCAACATTGATGCGATTAGCATTGAACGTTGCATCAACGCGAGTGGTATTACTACACGGACAACAGGGCACAGGTGCTGCTGGGCATGTTATTCAATCTTTTGGGGAAGTGGTCATTGGAAACAACTTTGCTGTTGGTTTAGTTGTTTTTGCTATTTTAGTCATCATTAACTTTGTTGTTGTCACAAAGGGTGCTGGCCGTATTTCAGAAGTCAGCGCTCGCTTCACGTTAGATGCAATGCCAGGAAAACAAATGGCAATTGATGCTGATTTAAATGCTGGCGTCATCAATCAAGAAGAAGCCAAACGCCGCCGTGCAGAAGTCAGTGAAGAAGCAGATTTCTATGGTGCCATGGACGGTGCTAGTAAATTCGTTCGTGGTGATGCCATTGCAGGCTTGCTAATTTTATTTATTAATGTCATTGGCGGTATTATTATTGGTGTTGCCCAGTACCGCATGAGTCTGGGAGAAGCATCACATACTTACGCCATCTTAACTATTGGTGACGGCTTAGTTGCACAAATTCCCTCACTCTTACTTTCCACAGCTGCTGCTATCATGGTGACTCGAGTAAATAGCGCAAAGGATATGGGAACTCAAATCTTCGAGCAACTCTTTAATCACCCTCGATCTCTAACCGTCACAGGATCCATTGTGGGCATCATGGGATTAATTCCTGGTATGCCGCATGTTTCTTTTTTGGGGATTGCTTCCATAGCTATTGCCGGAGCGTATTATATCGATAAAAAAAATAAAGCAAAAGCTGCAATGCCCATCATCGAAGAGAAACTAGAAGAACCTGTAGAAGAAAATGAAGAATTTGGATGGGAGGATGTTCAACCTGTAGACGTCGTTGGTTTAGAAATTGGTTATCGACTCATTAATTTAGTCGATAAAAAGCAACAAGGGCAATTGACAAGTCGTATCAAAGGCATCAGAAAAAAATTATCCAAAGAATTAGGTTTTCTTATTCCTTCCGTTCATATTCGTGATAACTTACAATTAGCACCTAATCAATATCGCATCACATTAATGGGTGTTGCAGTTGGCGAAGGCACCATAGAAGTTAATAAAGAATTAGCAATTAATCCAGGTCAAGTATTTGGCGACATTGATGGCACAAAAACCAAAGATCCGACATTTGGCTTAGATGCCGTTTGGATTAATCCCACCCAGCGAGATCAAGCACAAAGTATGGGTTATACTGTTGTGGATCCAAGCACCACAATTGCTACGCATATTAGTCAAATCTTACAAAACTATTCCTCCGAACTCCTTGGCCATGAAGAAGTTCAGCATCTACTTGATAGGTTAAATGAGTCCGCGCCTAAGCTAGTAGAGGCATTGACTCCCAATGCAATGCCATTGAGTACTATCGTTAAAATACTACAAAGCTTACTTGTTGAAAAGATACCTATTGTTGATATCCGAACCATTGCTGAATCTCTCATTGAAAATGCGAGTCATAGTCAAAATCCTGACGAATTAGTAAATCAAGTGAGGATTTCTCTCAAAAGGTTAGTGGTTCAAACCATCAATGGCAATGGAAAGAATATCACGGCGGTCACATTAGCTCCTGAATTGGAACAGATATTGCAGCAGTCTATACAGATGAATGATGAAAATCATGTAGGGATAGAACCAAGCTTAGCGGATAAAATTTATGGAACACTTAGTCAGTTTTCTCAACAACAAGAGAATAAAAGTGAATCAGCAATATTGCTTGTTTCTCATGCTATCCGCAGCCAATTGGCAAAATTTGTTCGCCATAGTATCCCAGATTTGCATGTTTTGTCATACAACGAAATTCCTGATGATAAACAGGTTAAAATCATTGGATCAATTGGAAACTAAGGAAGGCAACAGTGGCAGTTCAACATTTTTTTGCCCCTAATATGCGCCAAGCCATGGGACTTGTGAAAAATGCATTGGGATCAGAGGCTATTATTTATAACCACAGGAAAATCAATGGTGGTATTGAAATTGAAGCTGGCCTTGAATCCGATGAAGATCCTATTGTTCAAACAAGGCCGAAAGTTAATTCCGAGTTAAATGCTCGGCCAGTGGCTAAATCTGAAATTTCTGGGGAATTATTAAAGAATATGCAAGATGAGATATCATTATTACGAGGTTTATTAGAAAATCAACTTGCCGGACTTGCATGGAATGAACGAGAGCGTAAAAATTCAGTAGAAACTTTGTTATTAAAACGATTAAGAGAAATGGATATTGATAGAGATCTTTGTGAAACCATTATTCAAGCCGTTCCTAAAGACATGGATGTTGAAAATGCATGGGTTCATGTACAGCAATATTTAGTCAATGCTATTGGGATTGCTGATCAGTCTTTTCTCTCCAAAGGTTCTATCGTTGCTTTAGTGGGGCCAACTGGAGTTGGAAAAACCACATCTATTGCTAAAATTGCTGCTCGCTATATTTTACGCAATGGCAGTAATGATGTTGGACTTATTTCAACAGATTCTTATCGTGTTGCGGCTAGGGAACAATTACAAGTCTACGGTCAACTTCTCAATGTTCCTGTTTTATCAGCGAATACTACGCAAGAATTACAACATGCCATTTACAAGCTACAAGATAGAAATCTAATTTTGATTGATACAGCTGGAATTAGTCATAGAGATCGAGAATTGATTAAAAAGCTCGCTCTTATTAATAAAACAGACCATGAAATCAAAACCCAAATTGTTATTTCAGCAAATAGCCAAAGTAATTGCTTACACGATACAATCAAAACATTTCAGTTTGCAAATTTGCAAGGATCAATCCTTACAAAAATAGATGAGGCAAGTAGTCTTGGCCCCGCAATAAGTAACATTATTAAACACCGGCTTCCTGTGGCATTTATTAGCAATGGTCAACGAGTTCCGGAGGATTTACAAATAGCTCGCTCGTCTACAATCGTAAGTTGTGCACTTAACTTTTTGCAAAAAAGTGAGCGGGAAATGTCAACCACTGAGTTAGCCGAAAACTTTTCTGGAGAATTAGTCGATGCATGTTAATGAAAAGCATGATCAAGTATCGGGCTTAAGAAATATTATCAACAGCAAACCTATTAAGGTCATTGCTGTGACAGGTGGAAAAGGCGGCGTTGGCAAAACGAACATTTCTATTAATATAGCTCAGACCCTTACACAATTAAATCAGCAGGTAATGCTACTAGATGCTGATTTTGGTTTAGCTAATATTGATGTGCTACTTGGTTTACGAGCAAAGAAAAATATATCTCATGTTATCAGCGGTGAATCAACTCTTGAGGATATCTTAGTAAACACCTCAAGCGGCATTAAAATTATTCCAGCGTCTTCTGGGATACGCAAAATGGCAGAACTGTCTAACCAAGAACATTATAATCTCATTCGAGCTTTCAGTGATTTAACCTGTGATATTGACACCCTCATCATTGATACTGCTGCGGGAATATCCAATGATGTGCTAAATTTCTCACAGGCAGCAAATGATGTATTACTTGTTGTATGCAACGAGCCAACGTCAATTACTGACAGCTATGCATTAATTAAAATCCTTAGTAAAGAATGTGGTGTCACCCGGTTTCATGTAGTAGCCAATATGGTTAAAAATCATGAAGAAGGGAAGAGTTTGTTTTTAAAACTACACAAGGCTGCTGATAGATTTCTGGACGTTTCATTATTTTTTGATGGGGTGATCCCCTACGATGATTTGCTTAAAAAATGTATTTTACAACAAAAAACTGTCGTAGAATATTTTCCAAGTAGCCCTGCTTCCATTGCATTTAAGCAAATTTGCAACAAAATAATTCAATGGCCCATACCAAAATCAATGGGTCATATTAGCTTTTTTATTGAACGAGTTATCCATAACGAATTATTAATGCAGGAAGTCGTTTCATGAGTGATTTAGCTATCTATGAGGATGTGATAAAGCAATCCGATCACCAGAAATTAGTGACTCAATATGCGAGTCTCGTGAAAAAAATTGCTTACCACTTATTGGGTCGCCTACCGCAAACGGTTCAATTACAAGATTTACTGCAATCAGGAATGGTTGGTTTAATCGAAGCCTCAAAAAATTATCGGGCCGATAGAGGTTGCAGCTTTGAAACCTTTGCAGGATTTCGGATCCGTGGTGCGATGCTTGATGATATTCGCCAAGGGGACTGGGTACCACGATCGATTTACCAAAATTCAAGACAAATATCTAGCGCCATACACCAAGTAGAAAAAAGAACAGGACGAGAAGCGCAATCTTGTGAAATAGCCAATGAGTTAGGAGTTACAGCAGAGAAATATCACCAAATGCTAGGTGACTCTGGAGCTTGTGACCTGTTTAGTTTAGATGATATTAATATAGAGACCGCTGAAACCATTAATGGAAACGATAATCCTTTGGCAAAAATTCAACGTTCACAAATGAAAAGTCTTGTGAAAGATCTAACTCAATCTCTACCGGATAAGGAACAGCTTGTATTAGCACTTTATCATAATGAGGAATTAACACTAAAAGAAATCGGTTCTATTCTTGAGGTAAGCGAATCAAGAGTTTCTCAAATACATACCCAAGCGATAAATCGCCTTAAAGCTAGGCTCAAAAATACCTTAGATGGTTAAGGATGTAAAATGAACTACCAGCATATTGTCATTATTCAAGCACTCCTTTTTACCGCTGTATTATTTTTAACGCTTTATCATTTATTGCAACTCAGAGCATCATCAAGAAAACAGCAAGCCTGTATGAGAAATGAAGTGAATACCCTTAATTTGATCAGTCACTATCTAAAAAGTATCGATCAACAAATACTGCTTTACCAAAATATCACAGAGCGCACAGATCATGAGGAAGATGGTGCCAACCTATCCTATAATTTTGCTAAAAAGATCCTTGATACCGGTGGCAGTATTGATGAGATTGTCCGAGGCTGTAAACTCACTCACGGTGAAGCAGAACTCCTTTCAGCATTGCACAAACCGGGAAGTTAACGGCTTAACAGAGTGAGAATAATGATTTTCGACGGTTATATTGTATTCATCTTTGAGCAGCAAAGCGCTTAAAAACAAAAAAAGTAATGTAATTTAAAAACCATCGTTTTAGCTTAAGTTAAGGCTAACATTCATTAATGCCTATTTAATGAATATAAGATACACTACCTATACGAATCGTATCTTATCAATATTTTTGAACGAGGAAATCAAATGTTTACTCTTGAGGAAAGCTTGTCAAAAGAAATTCTAGATATCCTAGAAAAGCGTTTTAAAGCATCTATCAAAATAAATTCAGTGGTTCGCTTAAGCGATCCTGAAAGGCGCAATTTAGTCTTGAGAATAAATTTAAATTCCGAATTAGAGAGCGCACCTAAGAGTTTAATTTTCAAACAATCTCATCGTGCGTCAGAAGCTACTGATGATACAGCACTACTTGAAAGATTTGCTAGAGACTGGGCAGGTCTTGAGTTTTTAAGCAGCTTAGAAATTACGGAACGTCTCACGCCAAAATTTTATGGGGCCAGCAAAGAATATCGTTGCGTCTTACAGGAAGATTTTGGTGAAAAGCACCTTAGCCTAGTAGACACGTTAACCTCGGAAGACAATAATGCAGCGGTTGCCGCGTTGACTTGTTATATGAAAAGCATGGCACAATTTCATGCCAATAGTGTGAAGCAAACTAAAACATACACTGAGATTTTAAAATCAATTAATCCCTCGGCAAAAAACCGCGCCCATGAATTTGATGATATACTTTTAAATACCAAAAACATGCTTACAAAACTTAATCTTTCTTGTACAACGGAATTAGAACAAGAGATGCAAGGTGTTTTCACGATGATGAAAGATCCCAGTGCTTTCACTACATTAACTCATGGTGATATTTGTCTTGATAATCTTTTTCATGATCCTATAAAGGATACCATTCGTTTTATTGATTTCGAGTGGGGCTTTCTGGGAAATGCTTTAACAGATGCTGCATTCTTGCGTATGAGTATGCCAACCGGTTGGTGTGTGAAAGCTTTTCCACAAAAAATTATAGAAGATTTAGAAATGATCTATAAGCAGGAGTTGATGGATAAAATTCCTGATGAGATTGAGAGTGCGCTATATGATGACGCTTATGTATCGGCATGTGGCTATTGGGTGATGATTCAGTTAGCTTATATTATGAATGAAGTCATAGATCAAGAGCGTGATATTAGTCAGTTCCCCGTTTTAGATGACGTTCCAAACTGGAAGCCAGAGGACAATTTAAAACGACCTCAGTGCTTATATCGATTTCAAAAATTTATAGAACTCGCCTCACAATATGATAAATTACCACATTTAAGATCTATTGCTGAAAAGGTTTTAAACCAGCTAAAAGAATCTTGGCCTGAGGCTCAGCCTTTGAAATTATTTACCGCTTTTGCAAATGATGCTACAAAAACGCTCCAATTAACTGAACCTCCAATGTTAAATGCAGCAACAATTTCTTCCATTGGTTTTTTTAAAGCCTCATCATTGCAATCTAAGATAGAGCAAGAAAGTCAGCTAAAAGATTTTACACAAACTGATCCCTATGGGCCGGGAGCTATTATTCCTTATCAACCGCCATTATTTCCAAAATAGTCGCTTATTCTTGGGATAATGAAAAATTTAATATATTAAGATATCGTCTATAACCGGCCAAAATAGCATAAAAGTACCTTGGTTTGGCTGGATATAATGCTAATATATCTGACATGAAAATTTTATGTGAATGGCGATCCATACAAATCTCACCGCTCATATAAGCTTTCCTGGATTGTGCGTTGTAATGACTCCCTTTGGTGTGAAGAAAAATGATAATTATTTTCAAACTGTGCAAAATCAGTTGATTTTAGATCATCTATTTTGAATTATAACCTGTATAACTATCATTCATGATTTGATCGTCTTTTTTGGATATTTTTGCTGTTTCTTCTGAGATTATCTGATTTAAACGCCTTTCGATACCACAAGCCCGATTCTCATAGGTCTGTCTTTTTTCTGTTTGCAATTGTTTTTGACGTTCTTTTTGTTCATGACGATCTTTATCTAAATGCAACGCCTTTGTCAAACTCTGGCCATATGCGCGAATAGCATCAATCTCACTCTTTCCTAATACTTTGCCAACTTGACTGCTCACTGCGGTATGATTAAGTCTCTCTTTAATTTTATTTCGTGCTTCATGACTCTGCTCTAAAATATTATTTGTGATAGATTCCCTTGTTTTTTCAATTTTCACTTTGAAATCAGCAAGTTTTGCAATTTCTTTCCAACGCTTGGTTTTATCTTTATCTATCAAGACACATTCTCACTACTTTGCGGCATAAATAATTCCGTTAAATTACGCAAGCTTTCTGCATAATCTACTTTGTGAAGCATATCTTGTGCCATGAATTCTCGTAATCGAGGGATCATCTGGATCGCTAGATCTAATTCAGGATCGGCCCCTGAAGTATAGGCCCCTACATTGATTAAATCACGGCTATCCATATATTTTGAATAAATCCGCTTAAATGTTTTTGCCAATTCCACTTGTTTGTCTGCGGCAACCACTTGCATCACCCGGCTAATCGATGCCTCAATATCAATGGCTGGATAATACCCCGCATCGGCTAATTTACGAGACAACACAATATGACCATCGAGAAAAGAACGTGCGGAATCGGCTACCGGATCTTGCTGATCATCCCCTTCAGCCAAAACAGTATAAAATGCAGTAATAGAACCACCACCGGCAACACCATTACCTGCTCGTTCAACTAACTGAGATAATTTGGCGAATACGGAAGGAGGATAACCTTTGGTTGCAGGCGGCTCTCCAATCGCTAAACCTAATTCACGGTGAGCTTGGGCATATCGTGTCAAAGAATCCACAAGCAATAATACATGTGCACCCTGATCTCGAAAATATTCAGCGATGGAGGTTGCCCACATCGCACCATGGGTGCGCATCAGGGGTGATGTATCCGCAGGGGCTGCAATAACAACCGATCGCTGTAATCCTTCCTCCCCTAAATTATATTCGATAAATTCTTTAACTTCTCGCCCCCGTTCACCAATTAAGCCCACAACAATAACATCCGCCGTCGTAAAATGAGTCATCATACCAAGCAAAACACTTTTGCCCACACCACTACCAGCAAAAAGCCCCATGCGTTGCCCACGACCCACAGGACAAAGGGCATTGATTGTTCGCACACCAACATCTAGGGGATCACGAATGCACTCTCTTGAGAGTGGGTTTGTTAACTTTCCTGAAAGAGGATAAAAATGCTGGGATACAATAGAAGGTTTTCCATCCAAAGGTTCTCCTTGACCATCTAGAATACGACCTAATAAACAGTCTCCCACCGGAACTTCTGCCACACGACCCAGGGGTGTCACTTTTGCGCCAGGAACTAATCCATGAGTATTTTCCGTTGACATCAAATATAAAATATCACCACCAAAGCCAACAACCTCCGCCTCAATAGAACGACCTTGATAATTTGTAATCAAACAGCGTGAACCCACAGGCGCTTCACAACCGACTGCTTCTAACGTTAAACCCACCATCCTCACCAAGCGTCCTTCAATTTTCATATCCATAACACCAGAGACTTGTTGGCTATAGTGCGATAACCGCTCAACCATTTCTAAGGCTTGATTATTCATCATTATGAAATACCGTCTGCCAAATACTTTCTAATCGGCTTTCTAAAGTTGCATCCACTTGGGAAGTATCTGAAATAATTTTACAATCTCCTCTACCCAATTGTGGATCATCCACAAAATTGTATTTCCCTTCTATACCGCCATTTCCCTCAGAAACATTGTGGATAATCATCATATCATCATGGCTCAAATGTATTTCAATATTGCGACTCGTTGCAGGCAATAATTGAAGCGCCTCATGGACAACTTTTTCCACCTTTTCAGGATCCACTGTTAATTCCTGGCGAAACAGATGCCCTGCGATTTTCAATGATAATTGTGTTAGTGTCTGTTCAACAGCTTCACTCATCTCACTTAAGGGTTGGCTTAATGCTTGCAGGATTTTATCCATCTGATTTATCTTTTCTTCCATCGCATTTTCAGCACTAGCTGACAATTCTTTGCCTTGGGCAAAGGCTTCTTCTTTTGCTTGCTTAACTAATTTTTCTACATCCTGAGAGGCAATATCTTTCGATACAATGCCACTATTGAAGCCTAAGCTTTTCTCAGGCTGCCTTGAACTTGAAAAATCATTTTCTGAAATTTTCCATGGCTCAATCGATTGAATTTCATCCCCTTGGATTATTTTATTCATTGACTCTTCAAACTCCTATACCATTTTTTCGCCTTTGCCTGCTAATACAATATCACCGTTTTTAGCCATGCGTTGCGCAGACGCAATGATTTCTTTTTGTCCTTCGATGACTTTGCTTAACTGCACAGGGCCTTTCGCTTCCAAATCATCTTTTAACATATCCGCAGCCCGCTCGGACATATTTGCAAAGAATATCTCTCTGGTTTCTTCATCCACGCCTTTGAGAGCAAGCAATAGATCATCACTTGAAACTTCTCGAAGTAGGGTTTGTAAGCTGCGTTTATCAAGCTCCAACAATTTTTCAAATGGAAACAAGTGCCCCTGAACTTTTTCGGAAATATCCCCATCAAATTCTGTTAAATTAGTCATGAATTCTTCTTCTAACTCTCCTTTAACATAGTTCATAATGTTTGCCGCAAGCTCCGCTCCACCCTTGCTGAATTTTTTATAACTTCTAATCTCTTTTGCACTCTCTTCGAGTATTGAATTAAGTTCTTGTAATGCCTGCGGCGAGATAGGCCCTATCTTTACAATGCGACGCATCACTTCCTGACGGGTCTCACTCGGCAACTCCGCTATAATATCAGCAGCTTTCTCTCCATCAATATGAGTTAAAATAACCGCGATAATTTGCGGATGCTCATCACGAATCAACGAACTCACAGCTGTTGCATCTTGCCATTGTAAAAAATCAATCCCGTTACAATCTGAAAAAGTTTTATCAAGAACACTGCCTGCTTTTTCTTCACCAAAAGCATTCACCAGGGTATTTTTAATGAACCCTTTTGATTCAACGCCTAAACTTGTTTCATGAGATGATGCTTGATTAAAATCTTGTACGGCCTTATTTGCCTCTTCTGGTGTCACATGCTTTAAGTCTGCCATTTTCATGACAACTTTTTCCACTTGTTTTGCCTCCATATGCTTTAGCACTTGTGCTGCTCGCTGCTCTCCCATTCCAAGAAGAACAATAGCTGCGCGCTCAATATCATCCATCTATTTATTTTCTCCGACCCATGATTTCATCACTTGTGCAATTCGACGGGGATCATCATCTGCCATTTGCTGTAAGTGAGACCAATTTTCCTGAGGTGCCATCATCGCAGGATTTCCCATGCCAGGCATCATACCCGTCCCTCCCGATCCTGGTGGTAATACTCCCATGGGCATACCAGCCATTTGCTGCTGCCCTACAGTGCCTCCTACTGTGGTATCCACCGCTTTACTCGCAAGGTTTTTCATCATGGGCTTTAGTATTAACAATAGTATCAATAAAACAAAAATGGCACCCATAGATATTTTTGCGACTTGCCACACCCATGCCTGTTTCCAAATAGGCGTTATAGGCAACGGTTCGATGGGTGCTACATTAACAAAAGGAATACTCACTACACTAATTTTATCGCCTCTAGCAGCATCATAGCCCACAGCATTTTCAACTAATGTGGTAATTTTTTTGATTTGATCTTCAGGTAGCGGTGTCCGCGTCACCGCTCCTGTATCCGAGTCAACTTTAGAATACTCATCTAACAATACAGCCACCGATAAGTGTTTTAACTGACCCACTGGCATCTGCGCATGACTAATGGTTTTACCCAGTTCGTAATTTCGTATAGCTTGACTCCGCGTTGTGGTACCAGCTTCTTCATTGGGCGCAGTTGTATTTTTCCCTAGGCTTGCACTGTCTGTTACGCCAGCGGCAGCAGGGGATTGATTGCTTAATGCACCAGGAACACCTCCAGCCATGTCACCTTTTTTCAATGGCTCATTGATTAATTGCTCACTGCGGATCACTTTTGAATCAGGCCGGTACGTTTCTTCTGTTTGTTCTACTTGAGTGAAATCAATATCCGCAGAAACCCTAGCCTTAACTTTACCAGGGCCTAATAGCGGCGTTAGGATCCCTTCGATGCGTTTCACATATTGATTTTCTAGCTGGGTTTTATAATCAAAATCTTCTTTTGATTGGGAAAATCTATCGTTTAAACTACCACCACTCAGAAGTTGGCCCTCTTGATCAACCACGGTAACTTCCGAATTATTTAAATTAGGAACTGATGATGAAACCAGGTGTGCAATGGCAGTTACTTGGTTTTTATTTAGTTTTTGTCCTGGAACTAAATCCACTAAAACAGAAGCGCTTGCTTGCCTATTATTATCAACAAACACCGATTCTTTTGGCATAGCTAGGTGAACTCTTGCATTTTTTATATCTTGTAAATTACTAATGGTTCGCGCAAGTTCTCCTTCCAATGCACGACGATACCGAGCACTTTCCATAAATCGGCTGGTTCCAAATGCAGATTCTTTTTCAAGGGAATCGAATCCATAACCTGCTTTATGGGGCAAGCCTTCACTGGCCAAATGAAATCGCACATCATATATCTTATCTGCGGGAACTAATACTGCACCATTTTTTTTATCTAATTTAAATGGGATCCCAGAGGATTGTAATGCATCAAGCACTTCGCTTGTTTCTTCAGCACCTAAATGAGAAAAAGCAGGGCGCATTTCTGGTTTTTCTGACCACATCACCACAGCAAAACCCAGTGCAATACTGGCAGACAATCCTATTAAAATTCCAAATTGCCTAATAATGGGCAATTGACCAAACCCATTGGCAACTTTTGATAATCCTGCTTCAGCCATAACTTACTCTCCCATTATTTCCATTTATTACCATTGCATATTCATAATTTCTTTATAGGCTTCAATAAATTTATTTCTGACTTTTACTAGTGCTTGGAATGAAAGATTTGCTTCTTTTGACTTAATCATAACATCCCCAATCGACACACTTGGATCACCTAAGTCATAAGATAATTTTGCACTATCTGCTGCTTGCTGTACCTCATTCACATTATCTACAGCGTTTTTTAGCATCGAAGAAAAACTGACGCTGGTTTTATCATTTTTAACTGCATCGATTTTTTTATCCACCCCCAGCGCAACACCTTTTGCTTGGGTTGCTAAGCTGCGCATTTCACTTAGCATCTTAGTGGCCTGAATATTATTAATGTGATTCATCACACACTCCCTTGTGATTTATACTGCAATTCCAATATTGCGCATTTTTGCTAACTTATACCGCAATGTCCTCGGGCTTATCCCTAATTGCTCTGCAACCGCCTGTCTATCCTTGCCACTTTCTAGGGCCTGCAATATACACTCAAACTCTTTTTGTTGAACATTCCCAGCTAAATGATGACGAGGCTGAGTAGACATAGACTCTAGTACAGCATCTAATTCAATATCCTCAAGGGATAATATATTACCCCCTTGAAGGATCAGCGCCCGCTGTAAAACATTGTCCATTTCTCGTATGTTTCCTGGCCAACCGTAATTTGATAAACGTTCTTTCACCTCGTCTGATAACTGTGGCGTTTCTCGATGCAGCTTTTCAGCATGTTTGACCAGCAGATATTCGGCCAACGGTACAATATCCGAAGGTCGCTCCCTCAGTGGCATCCAATGTAAAGGGAAAACATTTAAACGGTAAAACAAATCTTCTCTAAAATATCCCTGTTGGATTTCTTGCTTCAAATCTCGGTTTGTCGTTGCAATAATTCTCACATTAAGCTTAATGACCTGCTGACCACCTAGTCGCTCAACCTCTGATTCTTGCAACACACGCAACAGTTTAGCTTGCAAATTAAGATCCATTTCTGAGATCTCATCTAACAGCAATGTTCCGTGTTGCGCTTGCTCAAACTTGCCAGGATGAGATTTAACGGCACCTGTAAATGCACCTTTTTCATAACCAAATAACGTGGCTTCTAACATATTTTCTGGAATGGCCGCACAATTGATTGCGACAAATTTATTGCTATGGCGAGATGAATTTTCATGAATATAGTTCGCCAAGACTTCTTTACCTGTGCCACTTTCTCCACTGATAAGAATAGGCACATCACTTTTTGCAGCACGCCTTGCTAACGATAATATATGTTGGCTATTACTATCCACAGCAATCGGCCCAGAGACTATTGTCGGTAAACACGCTTTAATTTTATCAATTAGACCTTTTGGGTCAAAAGGCTTTGCAATATAATCTGTCGCCCCCACTCGCATGGCTTCAACGGCATCGTTAACATTACTGTAGGCTGTCATCAATAATACGGGTAAGTTAGAGAATTGGCGCTTAACTTGTTTTAAAAATAGTAATCCACTCATCCCTGGCATGTTCACATCACTAAGAATTAAATCCGGTTGTTTTTTAGATAATTCACATAATGCTGTTTCAGCATCTTTTACCGATGAACAATCAAGCCCGGCCATATTCAACGTGTCACACAAAGCTTCTCGAAGAGACGCATCATCCTCAACCACTAATACGCTGACATCACTCATGGATCGATTCCTTAATCATGGGGAGAGTAAAAGTGACCGTAGTCCCTTTGCCTTGCTCGGACGCAAGCAAAAACTCACCCCCGTGGGTGTCTGCAACCATTTTTGCAACAGCCAGACCCAAGCCTGTACCCTTGCTTCGCGTTGTAAAAAAAGGCTCTGTAACTTTGCTTAACATATCTTCTGACATCCCAGGCCCTTCATCAAGGATGACAATTTGTAGTTTGTCTGCCGCTATTTCTGATAAGTTGATTGTGATATTACAACCCATAGGGGATGCTTCTAGCGCATTATTGATACAGTTCTCTATAGCACCTGCTAGCATTTGACCATTACAACGCAGCTTCCGCCCAGTGCAACCATTATCAATGATCAACATAGCTTCATTAGCTTGTACTCGCGGCTCCATAGTCTGTTGAATGTCTGCAAATAACATTGCTAATGAAACAGTTTCAAAAATAACACTGCCACCTTTTGCAAAAATCAACATCTCACTCACATGGGATTCTATGGCCTGTAGTCGTCCTGTAATTTTTTTTGCAACTTTCATTACTTGATGTTGAATATTATCATCCTGTTGACGGTAAAAATCTGGATCGCCCAAATGACTTGCATAGAGTAGGGCGGTGGAAAGGGGGGTACGTATTTGATGCGCTAATTGAGCGGCCATTTTTCCCATAGAAGAAAGTCGTTGATAGTGATTTAAGCGTTCTTGAAGTTGCTGTTCTTGAGTCACATCATGCAATAAGATTAATTGACCCGGCACTTTGCCCAAAGATTGAGTTGCGATATTCACAATACGGCCTTTTTGTAGTTTGAGGGTATCACCAATACAACAATCGGCTATGATTTCTCGTTCAATAACATCACACCACCTTTCATTGAGTAGGGGATCCCCAAGCAATCTGTGTGCTGTGGGGTTGTATTCAACAATATTGCCATTGCCATCCAAGACCACAATACCCGCGGGCATGCGCTCGATAAGCGCTTTGAGTCGCTCTTCAGACAAATCTATTGCTGTGACATTATTCTTGCCCATAAAACCTTCTCGCTCCATATCCTTTGGCACGATATTAATTGGGTATTTATGATTAAGCAAAACTCATGCCTGATTGGATAGGAAGTGGGATTTCGTTTTTTAGATGGCTTCGGCCATTTCTGTGTGGGGGCGTTTGATATTATACTTGCGCATTTTTTCTACCAGAGTCGTCCGCCGCATGGTCAAATAATCTGCCGCTCTAGCAACAACACCATCATTAATTTGCAGGGCATGCTTGATCAACGCTAACTCCGTATCCACAAGCATCTCTTTTAAGTTGACCCCTTGGTTGGGCAAATCAAATGTCAAAGGCTCCTGAACGTGAGTTCCCTCGATTTCTTCTAACTTAACTTCCGCCAGTGTCGCATCTCCACGGTATTTACTAGGTAAGTCTGACGCATCAATGATCCCGTCAGGGAGCAACACCATCAATCGTTCTAGCAAATTACACAACTCGCGAATATTTCCTGGCCAAGCATGCTGAGATAGTGCCTCCAAAGCCTTAGAAGTAAACTGCACTCTGGCCTGGTAATGCTCCTGCAACCTAAGAGATATATCATTGATTAATAAAGGTAAATCTCCTACTCGCTGACGTAACGCTGGCATCTCAATGGGAAAAACATTGAGTCGATAATACAGATCTTCTCGAAAGCTCCCATCTGCCACGGCTTGTTCTAAATTTCGATGGGTCGCTGCCACAACTCGAACATCAATCTGTATACTTTTATTACTACCGACCCGTTCAAAACAACGCTCTTGTAAGACACGTAATAATTTTACTTGCATTGCTAAAGGCATATCACCAATTTCATCTAAAAAAATCGTCCCTCCCATGGCCATTTCAAAGCGTCCCTTGCGGGCTGCAACGGCTCCGGTAAAAGCACCTTTTTCATGGCCAAATAATTCACTTTCTAATAGTTCACTGGGAATTGCTCCACAATTAACTGGAACAAAGGGACCTTGGCAACGATCCGATAATTGATGCAGGCAGCGAGCGACGACTTCTTTGCCCGTTCCCGATTCACCCAGCACCAATACATTAACATCACTATTGGCTACACGTTGGACTATCTGTCTCAAATCTTCAATTACTTGGCTTTTTCCAACGAGCAAACCATCCATTTCTCCCCCAATAGCAGACAAATGGGCTTGATGCCTACGCAACGAGTGATTTTGGCAACGGTGCAATACTTTGAGCAATTGCTGTTGCTCAATGGGCCAATGGATAGCGTCAAAAATTTGAGGAGCCAATGCTTGGGAAGGATCGTCCATCGTAGTCAATATGGGAATGCTGGCATACAAATTGTGGATCTCAGCTAGCAGATGATGGCTTCCATCAGGGAGAACCACAAAGGCGAGGATATCCTCAGAAGGGATGCTAATAGATTGATAGTTCGAATAAACCTGGGACGGTTGCCCAATAAAATCAAAAATTAACTTCAATTGTGAACAATAGCCACTGCCATCGTCCAGCAAGACTATTTTCTGGCCAAGCATAGATCCCTCTCCTGCTGTCCTTTGTATTTCATCCTAGTGCCTATCCACTTCCTGTTGTGAACATTGGCGCATCTATAAGTAATAGCACCTAAAGGCACTATGTCAAATCTCTGACAGAGTCTGTTAGGATCACTGTAATTATTTCAATACTGAAACAAATTAGCTGATGAATTTTTCTCCTACCCATAGTACAATCCATGCCACATAATAGTACAGACGCTGGAAAAAGATGAAAAAAATCCACCCCATTATTGAGCAAATTCACAACTGTTTGCAGCAAGATGTATCTGAAGAAATCATATGCAAAGAACTCGACACCACCTATTTACCCGGATTTGCCGAAATTCTATCTGCGGAAACAAACGCTAACACTCGGCTACAGCAACAGAAGAAAAAACCGTTTGCTATCACCGCTGATATTAACGCTATTATTGCTAGAGAAACCGCATTAACCCTTGCCTGTAAAAAGGGCTATAGCATGTGCATTCCATTACTCCTCCAAGCCTGTGCAAATGTCAACACAAAAAATGCCAATGGTAATACACCCATTGGGATGGCCATTGCTGCGGAGAATTTACTCTGCATAATAGCGCTTTTTTCTAGATATACGGATGGCGAGGCCTTCATACCAAAGCTCGATACAATCGCCTACCATCACGGCATAACAAACCAACCGGTCTTTCCTATGCAACTGGCTGCACTAAAAGGTAATATCGAAATACTCAAGAGTTTGATTGAGTCCGGTGCCGCTCTGGATCTCGTCGATCCAGATGGCAATACACTACTGCATTACGCCGCGAGAAATAATCAGAATGACGGCGATCAATGTATAAAACAACTTATTGACGCCAACATTGAGGTGAATGCTTCTAATAAAGCGCAAAATACAGCATTGCATCTTGCCGCTGCAATCGGTGCCGAAAAGTCGGTTGGGATCCTCCTTGCTCATGGGGCAAACGGAGCAGCACTGAATCAGAAACAAGCAACACCCGTATTCATCGCCTGTCAATATGGACAACCCGCTTGTCTCAACCAGCTGTTAGCATCCATACCAGAAGATAAACTTAAAACTGTCGTCAATAAAGAAGCACCCGTCAAATACAAAAATAGCGTCAGAAATGAATCGCCTCTGCGCGTGGCTAGAAATTTCATGAAAAAATCTCCAGGCAAGCAACAAGCTGCTCGGAATTGTATTTTTTTACTGTTGATAGCAGGTACAACAGTAAATGAATTCGAAAAAGAAAAATTAGCACAAAGTAAATACAAAAAAATATTGTGCAACCAATTAATAAAAAAATCAAAAGAAATTGCCAAAGAAAGTATTGAGAATGCTATCGCCTTTCTAGAAGAATATAGCAAGCCAGAAAATAATTTTGGCAAAATTATGTGGCACGAATCAAAAAGCACGGCAGGCAAAGCATTCGGTGAATTTGCAAGCCGTTTCCAAAAAAAAACCACAGCGCAAGATCCAAAAGAAACAAATGATATTCAATTGATTCACAGTGAAATTAAAAAATTAAAAAGTGAATTTCAGAAACAACAGCAGAATATTGAGCCACCACTAGATAAAATAAACATAACGCCTGATAACGAGGAAATCCCTGAAATTCCAGGTTTCAAGATCTCGTGAGTAACGCTTCATAGCGCGTCCGAGTGGCTGTATCTTTTGGCGCTTGCTGCAAATAAATTTCATAGGCACGAATAGCCTCTGAACTATTGCCCAGCAAATAACTCAAATGAGCATATTGAGGCAAATAACCCGGCGCAATCTCCGAGAGACATTGCAATGTAAGCCAAGCATTTTCCATATCTCGTACATGAATTAACAGGCTTGACAAGTGACTCAGAGAGACTTCTTCAAAGAATTTTTCTTTTGCTGCCCGATAGTAAAATGAAACCGCTGTTTCACTATCATCACTCAATTCAGCAACATAAGCTTTTCCTAAATTCGCTAATCCTTGAGCCTTTTCATCCTTATTTGCATTTAAATGCTCAATCATTACCACTAATGCGGCTTTATCCTGAGAACGATAATGCCGATAGAGATTATGTTGAATATCTCGAAGGTAGGAAATATCACTGTATTTATCTTTTTTGTTTGCAAATTGTATTTCAAATTGTTTATTATAATTTTCTTTGACACTATCAAATACATTCGACTGATCCCACTTTAACGCTCTTGCATAGTGACCATCTTTTTCCCACTGTTCAGCGAGATAGCTTACATCGAACGTATCCGATAATTCCATTTTTCGGCATGTTATTCTCTTCACACAATCATCTAGCTTTTTTCGAAAATCTTGGCAGCTATCTACAACTGCAGAAAAGAAATCATGTCCTGCTTGTTTAATATCACACAAACTCAACTCATTCTTTAACGACGCATTACATAAAACAGCAAAGGATTTGTAATTATTTAACTTAACTAATTGTAATAATTCATCAAATGCTAAGATTTTTCCTTCTAATCGCTGTACTTTTTTTGCATTATAGTTATTGAGTTTTTTATTAAGCGATAAGGCTTCTTTCGCCAACCTAGCCATTTTCATAAGCTGTCTTTGCAAATCATCAATAGATTGCAAGTCTTCATCACAGCATTTTTTAAATGAGGTACTACCAACTTCTGGGATCAGATGTAATAGCTGCTGCTTATCAATATATTTGTCTGAGAGATCCACCTGTTCAGTAGAATAAAATTCAATATTATCCATCTTAGCTGCCCTAGGAGATAAATTAATCACTCGGCAATTTTTTTGCAAAGCAAGCTCTCCTTGCTTGCCTAACGTTTCGATAGCAGCAAAAAACCCAGGTTCTGTTTCACCCACAGTACCATCATTCAGTAATACAGGATGTCCGGAGAATCCTAAATTAGGCTCTTCTTGTAAATTTTCTGAAGCATGGGAGAAACCTTCATGACTATAGCATAAATCAACTCCAGCGAGATAAATCGCTTGAACTCCCGTCTCTATCAGAAAATTGAGTGCGGCATTCGTGACCGTAGGCCCCTGTACAAGCAAATTATCTTCATCATTAGTACAGCCCCAAGGCAAACGACTCCCCATGTAAATATGTTGCCCTGACCACTGCCCTAATAACTTAGATGTCACGTAATCTGCATTTACAAAGATCGGCCCTTGAGACATTTTTAGCATGGATTTGCTTACATCAAACATTTTATCTGTTGGATCAATAGCCATAATAAAATCAGGACATATACCCATATCCATTAATTGCTGACTCACACGAGAAACTGCAACAATAATCAAATGACGTTTATTTTTTTTCACCCAGGGTAACAAATCATTCAGAGAAGGGCCAGCGGCTAAAATCACTGCTTCCATACCTTGAAATTTATGCCTCAAACAACTGGCAGGAATCATATTTTCAGAAATATTTTTTAACTGCTGTTCAATGAAAGAAAAACCAGCAAAACTAATACCAACATTCCATTCTGCTTGAAAAAAATCTTGTTCTAAACAGTAATTCAATTCTCGATAATCTTGGCAAAAACAATCAACCGCGGCCAGGGAGCGCATGATTCGAGTTTTTCCT
This sequence comes from Gammaproteobacteria bacterium, assembly GCA_021773305.1. Taxonomy (GTDB): domain Bacteria; phylum Pseudomonadota; class Gammaproteobacteria; order UBA1113; family UBA1113; genus JAJFKH01. The sequence continues at coordinate 38,263 of JAJFKH010000031.1, forward strand.
GTTAAACAATAGGCTATCCATTTTTTTGTATCAGCAATCCCTCGCCATGCATTAAATGTTGTCACAGCAATATTGTTAGGGAGCGATTTTTCAGTAAGAGCCATTTGCTGGATCACAGGCTCTAATTCCACAAAAAGATATTGACTTTCGCTATCAATAGCACTGTCTCGTAAGTAATTTATTAATAATCCCGCATCCGAACCGATGATTAAATAGAAGGTTTGGCTGTCAAATAATTGTTCAGAAAAATAAGATTGATACCGCGCTTTTGAACTCACCTCATTAAATACACCACCATTGATTTCATGTAGATAAGACTCGCCAAAGCTATTCGTCAATTGTGTGAACATATGTTACTCTCTCAAAAAGCATGTCCCGTTCACAAGGCAAGAACTGTGCCGCTTAATATGGTAAAAGGAAACAAGATGTCGAAAACCATTGTTCTCGCTAGTAGTAATCTCGGTAAATTTCGTGAAATTCAGCAAGCACTCGAATCCCTACCCATTACCCTAGCACCGCAATCGGCCTACCATCTCAAATCCGCAGAAGAAACAGGAAACACATTTGTAGAAAATGCCATTCTCAAAGCACGTTTTACGAGCCAAGCAACCCAATTGCCTGCCATTGCTGATGACTCAGGATTAATTGTGCCAGGATTAGGAGGAAAACCGGGGATTTATTCTTCTCGATTTGCAGGTATTCATGCATCGGATCAAGACAATATCAATAAATTACTCCATGATATTCATGATATTAAAGACAAGCGAGCCTTTTTTTATTGTGTCATTGTTTTGCTCAATCAAGCCGACGATCCGACCCCTTTGATCTGCGAGGGACACTTGTGGGGTGACATTATTCTAGCACCTCAAGGAGAAACAGGCTTTGGTTATGATCCTGTTTTTTATCTCAAAGACAAAAATAAAACAACTGCCGAATTAGATCTGCAAGAAAAAAACCAAATTAGCCATCGAGGCCAAGCCTTGAAAAGACTGAAAAATCAAATTCATGAAAAACTACTGAATTAAATTCTTCTTCATCGTTAAAATATGTTGCTGATGATCGTCAACCTGGCGTTTTGTTTGTTTAAACAATCGGTGAGGGAAACTTCCCGGCTCTACGGATTGAATAATGTTTTTGAGTGTATTGCTCACTTCATTTACATTAATCTCTGATGTTGAATTGGAAATTGCTTTTTCTAACAACTCCAAACCATCTTTTAGTTGCTGGTTATTTTCATAATGGCGAATTTTTTCTTCAAAAGGGCCTTTTGATCGTTTCTCCATAATATCCTGGAGCTTCCAAAGCGCATGACTAATAAAACAGCGAGGAGCTGTTTCTTCATAAAAAACATGGGATATTGTACTTTCTTGTGCAGCAATTAAACTATCTTCTTCACTGCCCCCCCAAGGCGCAAAATTTTCTTTTTCCTGAGTAATAATAGTTTTATCAATTTCCAGGACATCCACTAAAGCGTCTCGTAACCATGCTTGAAATTGTTGTTGATCGCTGACTGCCATATCTATCTCTTAATTATTTTGATACTGAAAATAAAGAAATTCAGCTAGTTGTTTTTTTAAATTGAGCAATTCTTCTGGCGTACCTGTAGCATTAAGATGCATACCAGAGAGTAACCCTTCTACAAATTGCAGGGTGTCATTACGTTTAGCCTCTAAATCTTCATCACTAAAGGAAGCGTCAGAAAATTTCTGCTTCACGTTATTTGCAATTTCAAGAAACTGCGGTAGTGTTATCTTTTTATCAATGTCCATCATAAGTGCCTAAATATTTTTCTATCCATCTCACTCACAGAGTGCCGTTCAATCCATGTACAATACCACAGGTTCATTAAATTAATATTAATGCGTCTCAAAAATATAGTGCCTTCTACGCAAAATTCAAACCACATGGAAGAAATTAATTATTTTTCATTAAAATTCAATAAGTTAAAAAGTAATTTTATCCCAGCCACAATACTTAAATTAGCGTATAATAAATCCACGTACAGGATAAAATAGGTTCAAAAATGACCGCAAATAAACAGCTGAATCAAGCCATCCTCTGTCATCAGGCAGAAAAATTCCAAGAAGCAGAGGCCCTCTATCAGCAAATCTTAAAAACCGATCCCAATCATTTTGCAGCACTGGATTTACTTGGAATTTTATTAGCCCAAAAGGGGGATTATCCAACGGCAATCACTTACTTTCAAAAAGCACTAACCATTAACCCTCAATCAGAAAACTGTTTAAATCATTTAGGCAATGCCTACAAACATCTTAAGCAATATGACCATGCCATTGAACAATTTAAAGCCGCATTAGCTATCAATTCTCAATATGCTGAAGCCTACAATAATTTAGGCACAGTTTATTTGCTGCAAAACCAATTGCACGATGCCATCCTGGTTTTCACAAAAGCGATTGAACTTAGCCCCCAATATGTTGATGCTTATCTCAATCTCGCCAATAGCTATTTACAGCAAGAAAACTTGCCTCAGGCAAAAACCCACTATCTCAACGCATTGGAGCAAGATCCCAATTGCATCCAAGCCCTTTATCATTTAGGTAATATTGCCTACGAAGAAGAGGAGATTTCTGACGCAATTGCTCATTACTATAACGCCTTGCAGATATACCCCTCTTTTCTTGAATGCCACCTTAATCTCGGTGCTGCCTATTTGAAAAAATCCGATAGCAAATTAGCTATCATGCAGTTTAATCAAGTATTACAACTCGACTCAGATAATCATCTCGCCCATGAAAATTTGGCCGCAGTATATTTGACAAAAAAACAATATGATATTGCAAGCAAACACTATTATTATTTGCTCACAAAGGATCCTAATAATTATCACTTACATTTTAGTTTAGGCTTTGCTTTTATGGAGCAAAGAAAATGGGAAAGTGCATTACCTCATTGTATAAAAGCAACAGAAATCCAACCCGAAAACACGGATGCTCATCAAAATTTGGCAAGAGTGTACTTAAAATTACGCCAAAAAGAAGAAGCTATCCAGCACTATAAAATTATTTTACATCTTAAGCCAAATAGCCCAGAGATAGAATATATCCTCACTGCATTAGAAGAAAAACAGAAAGTTTCTGAAGCCCCCGCAGAATATATCAAAGCCCTATTTGATCATTATGCCGAAGACTTTGATAAAGATTTATTAGAACGACTCAATTATAAAGTCCCGGAGTCACTCTATCAATTATTGATGGGAGATATCGGAAATAAAGAAAATTTAGTAGCCCTTGACTTGGGTTGCGGAACTGGTTTATGCGCAAAACAATTTAGATCCCATTGCGAAACACTTGTCGGTATCGATTTATCAGAAAAAATGATTGATATTTGTCGAAGAAAAGCCCTCTATGATGCACTGTATGTCAATGACATTAATGCTACCATGACATTATTAAAAACTAGTTTTGATTTAATTCTAGCTGCCGATGTATTTGAATATATCGGCGATTTATCAAAAACTTTCGAAACAGCCTACAGCAAATTAAAAAAAGAAGGACTCTTTGCTTTTTCTATAGAGTCCAACGATGAAATACCCTATAAACTCGAAACAACAGGACGATTTACCCATAGCCAAGATTATATAAGGGAATTAGCAAAAGAAAAGAACTTCGCCATTATAACAGACAGAAAAATCTCTTTGCGCATGCAAGAAAATAAAGAAGTGATGGGAAGGATTTTTATCCTGCAACCGATTTAAGGTTGATGACTTAGTCTTTTACCAATACGACTTTTCTCTGGAGACCAGAGGATATAAATCGCCTCTCCAGCAATGCTCGTCACAGGCACCGGGCCAAAATCCCGGCTGTCGTAACTCAAGTCTCGATTATCACCCAAAACATACACATCGTTTTCTGATAATTGGCCACTATCGATACTCACAGATAAATTTCCTTTTTCATTATCGGATTTAACATAAGATTCTTCAAATTTTTCTTGATTAATTTTAGTTTTTCCGTAGTGTCGCTGGTAACGCTCGCCTCCTAGTGCCACAATACGTTTTAAATAAACTGCATTGGGCACGGGTTCTCCGTCTGCTGGCTCTACAAAATTTGATAAATTCATTGTCACTAAGTCTCCTCTAGAAGCTTGTTTGTCATATTCATAAGGATATTCAACCACAACAAACTCACCTTTATTAAGCGCTGGTACCATACTTTCAGATGTCAAGGAATAAACTCGATAAGATCCCATATGGGTTGCAAAAAAGTAAAATAAATTGCCAACAAAGAGGATGTAAATAAGGTAAAAATACCATGCATTGTAAAATTTTATCTGATGGCTTTTGCCGGCCACCCGCCAGGCATCCACGGCTTGAAAAAGTGTATAGACAGCTAAAACAGCAACTTCGGTGACAACACCACTAAAATAAGAAAGGGCATGGCTCCACTGAAAACCCATATATATGAGTAAGATCCCTACAACCCAAAGCAAGCCCCGTTGAACCCGCCCAGCATAAATATGACCCAATCCCGTTAATAATACACCAAGAAGAAAAGCTAAAAATCCGCTACGCGTTTTCATGAGTGGTTCCTAAAATTTGCCGAAAATTGGCGCTTGTCACATATACTTTTCATTGTAGATCATAGTGTTATATCCAGCAAACGGCTAGGATTTGTAGGCTATCAAAATTTCTATATTTAGCGTCGAATTTTGTCTATCTCAGCAACCGTCATTCCTGTTGCTGCGACAACATCTGACAAGGCCATGCCCATGGCAACCATTTTTTCCGCAACTTCTTGTCTTCCTTCTTGCTTCCACGCAGAACCCATCTGTTCCACCGTCTCAGCACGCAACTGCTCGTATACTGTCATGAATACTTTCTCCTCTGGCTGACCTCTCAAACCATCCTCAAATACATCAATGAAGTCTTTTTTATCAGAAATATCCGCTTCTCTTGACAAATAGTTCATCAGAGCTTCAAAAAATTTAACAGCATCATGCTGGCCTAGCTGGCCCAATGCATCCCGTAGAATTGGCATGGTTGCTTTTATTTTGGGTAAAAAATCCTTTTGAAATATGGACTTGAGGCTATATACCATATAATGGGCTGCGGTAGCACCATGTATATCATCATCTGCAATATCATGAGTATTAAGCAAATAAAATGGCTGGAAATGTCCCAAAACATCCTCAATCGGCATGCTAGGCGCATCAACAAGCTGAGTCAAGCAAGTCGGCGCTCGATAATGTTTTTTTCCATGATAGAGCACCATAGGCACAACTAAGGGTAATGGCTTCTCTCGTTTTGGGTTGTAATTTTCTGACATAATATGGGTCGCATATTGCCATAACCGAAAAGGCATTTCGCGATCCACTTGACTTTGATGTTCTAAAATAAGATAAAGAAATGCGTCTTCTTCTGATTCCAGACAAGGCACTTTATACACCCAAAGCGAATCAATATGCTAAAAGCAAACGTGATTCCGAGCGAATTAAAGCAGTTCATGCATTTTTATTCAATACAAGAAATAGCAGCCATTCTTATTCTAAATGAGAAGACAATGATCGTGGGGCGTTCGTATTACATCATCAGCATAAATCGGCCCTTTTTTCAATGACGCCCCCTCATTTTGTCCCGCTTAACGTATCAGAAGCTACAAGTCTATTTTCTGCCAAAAACTCAAATGGATATTCACTCAAATCACCCTGATACGTCCGAATTCGCCAAAAAGCTTCCTTACTGTATTTCATCACTTGTTTCTCAGGCATCGACCTCCAAAAATAGGGGGTTCGCTTCCATTCTTTATCAAATATTTTTGTGGTCTTATCAAACTCACGACAAGCTTCAAATTCGGGGGTATCCGGCAAAGGCTTGGTGAGATCCATAAATTGTTGAATAAAATCCCATTGCACCCACAATTTTCGCGGAGATTTAAAATCTGCAATTTTCATTAGCCAATTTTTTGATGGGTTCACCAAGAATAATTCATAACAGCTTTGACTCAATGGCGACTTAAAGCAATATCCTTCAAAACCTTCGAATTCAAAAAAATAATCATGACCCCGGCTTCCCATATCTCGTCGGATAATTTTCCCCGTTTTTCGACAAAAAATAAGTTGGTTATTGCGACTCTTTTGTTGTACCAAATGAATAATTTGATAGGAAAGATAGCTCAGCGCGATGAGAACATAACTGACCATAGAAATAGGCACAGAAACGAAAAGTGAACTAATAATTTTCAATGCCTCTAGTATCATAAATCCAAACAAACCTACCGAAATCAACTCACATAAATTAACCTTATTTGCTCCTATGTTAATATAATATTTTTCATGGGAAATCGTTAACTGCAAATTTGTTATATCAGGGAAGTATTTGCCAAATCGATAATATTGACTACGATGTCGAGGGAATAACATCATATATTCTCCTAACAACAAGCCTTTAGGCAACTTTTTTTTTGCAACATCATTTACCATTAAATAAACTCCACGACCGTTTTGTAACCCATAAATCTCGTGCATCTTGCTCATGAGGCAAAGGCTTAGAAGGCAATTGAATTTCACCACCATCAAGCAATAACCGAGCTTTTACTTCAATACCCCAATAGCCTCTCTGGCTATTTCGATTAATCGTTAACCTTGGAACATCAAAAAAATACACCATTTTTTCAATCTGACCTTTTTCATTTTTAACTTGAGTTACGCTTGCCGGAATAGCTTCTTGATAAGCCGTCAAGATAGGCTTTATTGGATTTCCAAATCGACTTTGTATCGCTAAATACCAAGTACATTTAAGTTGCATAATATCAACGTCAGGAATAAAACGGCCTAGTAATATATCAACAACAAATTGCTTACTGTACAGGGAATGTCCCTGGATTTCTTTTATTGATCCAATTTGTGGTACCAAATATAAATTAAAAAGCGATTGAATAATATATTTTTCATTTTTTGGATCTTGCCAGTAGGCATATTGGTCTTTGCAACGCAAAGAAAGATCCCGAGAGAATGGGCAGTGTTTTGCCCAAACTATCAATTGATCTTGCTGCAACCATTTTTTTAATAAAATACCACCCAAAACTAAAACTGTCCCGACCCACTGAAATGCACCGGCGTACATAACAATAGCTTCTATATCAGACAACTCGGCAAATAATGTTTTAATAATCTGAGCACTGGTTTCTTCTGTTAGCACCTCACTCTTATAGATAGGTGAAAGTTGCTTTTTAAACTGATTAAGCAATGCTTTTCCAACTTGACTACTAACAACCATTGAATTTCCAAGTAGCATGATGCTAGAACCCACCACTTGGCCAGGCTGACGCGCATACAAGTCTTGGTATATGGAACGAATCGACAATAAAATTCCGATAAGAGAAAAAGACAATGATAAATATCCGCTTCGAGATTCAAGTAGACCCAGTAATTCAACATTATCAGACATAAAATAAGATAGTAATTTTTTATCTGACAAAATCTCTTCGACATACTCCGAGCCAAGAACAATATCACTGACGTCTTTCATGGTAACAAGCAAATTAGTAATAGCATTAGAAAACTCATAGATATTTTTGGGTAAAGACTGTTTATTACCAAGTGCTTCTTTAATGACAAGACTTAAGTTGATTAATGCAAGTAAACTATAAATAGAGGCAGTACCTTTACCAGCAATACCATGGATAATATCTTTCTCATTATGAAAGCTATCCAAATCAAGCCCTGTCATTTTTAATTGGAAAAGTAATTTTTCTTTCACCATCGAAGATACTATCTGCCGGCTTTCAGATCGCTGGGTAGCCACCCCAGCATGACTCATAGGAGACGCATAACCTACCACATGACGATCTTCATGAATTGGGATCTCTCCAGAAGGCACCATATTTAATTTAGCTGAGGTTTTAAACAGAGTGCCCAAACCGAAAATATAACTAGAACCACTCGAAATATCACTTTGCTTACTAAGAATAATGCCAGAAAAAGCAGCGGTCGATGAAATTAACGCATAAGCAAGTTTCATCGCTGAATCATTATCATTTGACTTCAATAAATAAGACAACATACCATCCACAGCAAACACCATATGATTGCTCACTTCAATCATACTACCATCATCCATGTTGATAAAAGGATTATTGTTTAGCGCATGTTGATATAAACTAGCAAATAATATTTTACGGAAATGTCCACTACCATCATTATCATCTTTGCAATGGGAAATTTCCATAGACGTTGTTGGCAATGCTATATGATAATCATCGATATCTGGGAAGTAATGTTGATACAGCGCACTGGACAATAAATCAAATTTAACTGGCGTACGATTTCCTTGTTCTATATCAAGACAATAATCCATTGTCTCGGGAGACTCATTCAGTAAATTCAACATACCCATTAAGATGACAAATCCATTTTCATAGTCTTTGACCCCCCCCGAAAAATAATCCCCCATCGCCGCACAATAGTCATCATTATCAATAGCAGACAAAAGACTTTGCTGTAGAAAACATATTAAACCTCTTAGTGACTTTCTATCTTCAACCTCCAGCAATTGCTCTATCATTGATTTATCTAAATATTGAGAGGCCTCAAAGACAGTATTAGTTTGGCTAGGTTTAATAACATGTCTTGTATAAAATTGTGGGGTTGGCATATTATTCCACTCAGAATAAATCCACTCGCTGGAATGAACTTCTTTATTATAAAAAAAATGGTAACACAACGTCGCTAAATGATAGAAATCTTTGTTTGCAATATCAGAAATTTTTTTTTGTAAGGCCAACCAATTTTCCGTTAAATTCAACTGCCAGCGCAAAGCGATTCCTAAAGGGTCTGGCAAGAAAAAAATGGGTGGCCCCAGAGTGGGAAACAACCAACCATCATCTGGAATATCATTAATAACATCTTCTAAATTAATTTTTGTTATACGCTCTTCTTGTCTCTGTATACAATCTTCTGAGGGAAATTGACTAAGTAGACTTTCATCACTGACACGAACATCATTAGAGTCCATGCCACCGTAATAATTAATCCTTGGCCAGCTCCACTGCACAGGAGAATAAACAATACGATTTTCAACGATAGTATTATTGGTTTTATGAACCAATAAAATATCTGTCGCACCAACGCCAGAACTCGGGCGAATATCTTTTCCCGCATATTGATTTAAATCAACCTCTTCATACAAACCATCATTAACAGCTATTTCACGCCACAGGAAATTATCTTTAAATAAATAGAGCCAGCCACTCATCAAGGATGGATTATTTTCAGGTAACCAGGCATGGTCAACGAGGGCTTGTACCTCTTCAGATAATTTTGCATACCAATTATTCTCATATCCAAATTCATAAACTTTTTTTCTAAGCCAATTGGGGAGTCGAATAATAGACTGAGGAGAACCCCTAGCATCAGATAGCTGAGAAGCCCGAGGCACCAAATCCCAGCGACAACTAAATTGTGCTAATTGATGAAAAGCGACGATAGGAGATGGATGCTGCGCATCTCGGCTGGGGATCCCATCAGCAAGGGGGATCCGAATGGTACCTCCTTGCTTATCTAGCACTTCAATGTAGACATTATAAGGGCCTTCCCCATCTGTGTAAGAGAGGATGCGTTTTTTATCCGATTTTTTTCCGAGCGCTAAGCAATGATCCATGAGTGCCATTAGAAACATCCATTTAAGAATATTTAAAATATACACTAACAGATTAGAAAGATCAAGCTTTCCCATAGCGACCTATTTGTGACAAAAAACATACAATTATTGACAAACAACCAACATTCCTCCATGATAGATAACTAAATGGAATCATAAAAAACAATGGTATGCCTAAATAAAGGACAATTATAAGGAACGGTATGGCAAACTTATTCGATCTCAATTCACTGTTTGATGCAGCACCAGGAGCTAACTATCAAAAAGCTTGCGCTGAAAAATTAGATCACTTAATCCAACAAGTTCCCGAACTATTGGAAAAACATATATTTCACTCAGATAAGCTCAATCCAACGGATCTTCTACACGAATCTCTCACACTATTAATAGAAACAAAACCCGATAAGGAAGATTATATTTCTGCAAAAAAGCAACTGGACTGTCCTTGGAATAATCTAGAACTGCATCTAAAGCACTATTCTTGCAAACCGATAGACAACCAACCACACTTAAACAACCTCATCACTCTACTACACTCTCCAGATAAACGAACAACCACTGACATTCTCGATAAGTTCAAACTGCTTATTCAACGAGCAACCGGTGACTATGAATCATTTCTAATCCATCGTCTCAATATTTTTTTAAATAACTGCATCAGTAAAGAAGAAAAACTCAACAGCCAACAAAAAATCAATAAAATTTTCACTGAGAATGTAATTGCTCAGTTAAGAGATGCTGATGGCCTACCGAAAAAAATCAAACAACAGATTTACAACCTCATTAATAATTTAAACTATATTAATAACCCAGAAGAATTGATTACCTGTTTGATGGATCTAAATCAAACCTTGATTAAGATCATAAAAAAAAACAAGAAACACAAGGTCACACTCCAAAACATAATAAAGCAACAAGATAAAATTTTTTGTTGGCTCAATGAATCCCGAGAAGATAAACTTCAATTTATTCATCCACAATATACTCCTGAAAGCAAGCTCTTTCTTGATTTGCTCATCAAGCATTATTTAACAGAAATTCGTGATATCTCAAAAAAACATAATAAAAAACTCAATCGCTTTCTTCGTCGCAAATGGAACAGCACAAAAGAACTTTGCAACTACTTCTGGCATGATTTTTTTGAAACCCCAGACGTCAGCGAGAAAAAAACGGCCCATAAATACTGGACGGAAGCACAAAGGCTTCTTGACTATAAAGAAAACCCAGACGAAAGCGACGTGAAAGATGAGGATGACTATCGCAACAAATTTTTCGCATTAGTGGAAAAAATAGGTGTGAACTATGTCATGGACAGGAATTTTGAATATGGTTATCGGCATGATTATCCTTTCACTATAAAAATGCGTAATTTGTTAAACAATATGAAAAAAGGCTTTCTTGAGAAACAGCATGTTCAAAAAACATTAAATAAAACGCTTCGTGGCTGCTTAAATGGGGATTTAAAATACTACATTGATAGGAGAAAAAACAAAAGCCTTTATCATCACAGTCGCATAGATACTAGCGCAATAGGTTATATTTTATCTGACATATTTCATATTGGAGGAAAAAGACACCGCAAAAATAAAAAAACCTATGACAGCCGCAATCATCGTATCGATGCTTGTCGTCGGCTAAACGACAAACTCACCCCCTGCGAAAATGTGAATGATTATATCGGCTATATCGCTCAATGCCTTTTTGAGCTACAAAACATTCATACCGATAGCTCTCAACTAAAAAAAATATTGCGTGACCACATTATTCAAATCGTTAACGAGATTATTATCCCTAATGCAGCTCCCCATGAACTAGGCATTACCTATCAACTACTCTATCCAGTATTGAAAGGCTCTATGAAAAGACGCCTGACTCATTTTACTCAATTTGTGGGTGAGCATCCCCATGTGCAGGTTAAAGAAGAAATTAATGCGCAAGAACATGCCAAACGCATACAGCTCTCAAGAAAACTTATTCATAGTTATTTAAAGAAAAATCCGAGCATACCCATCTCCAGCATTGACAAAAAAGATCAAGGCACCATGGATCTTATCAAACAAAACATTGCCTTAAACACATTCTATCGATATGCACAAAATTCTTTTAACAGTCTATTACTCACCTACAAAGTGGCATCCACAGGTAAGCTAAAGACAAAAGAAAAAAATCTCGGAACCCTTGCACAATGGATCCCTTCTATCGCAAACAAAGCTGCTGGCGCTGTGGGGCTAGGTGCTATTGCAGGGGCAGGTGGCATTTTATCTGATGTATTACAATACGCTGATCGCAAAACACGCAGCGCAGAATTTAAATCATTAAAAGATTTACTACAAAATACTGAAAATATTGATATTATCAGCCACCATGTGATGAAAGACTACACCAAAATTTGGCAAAACCAAATCATTGAAATGGCTAAGGGCGATTTGAATAATGTGAAAATTTTTGCTGACTGTATCATTGAACGAGTGATGCATTACCTAACCAATGAAATATATGCAAACTATCCCCAGATCCCTATTGAAAAACAGCTATGCTACGCAGCACGAACCCAGCGTATTCGGCACACATTATGGAAAACTCGGTTAGCAACAGAAAATTGTACCAATCAATTTAACGATAAGGCATTCATCGTGGAGGAAATGTTTGATGTCACTCCCATTAAAGCAGACAACGGAACCATTTACACCCCTCCCCATGTAAAAGACAAATATGGTATTGCCCTAGATGGCAAAGAGGCTGCAGAACTGCTTCACTTTACCCAGACAAGAGATATCGATAATAAGGCACAGATATTAAGCTCTCCCTATAAAAATACTCCCATGCCAAAAGCCAAACCCATTCCACAATCACCCCCCAAGCACAGCACTGAGCAACGCCTAGCAGCCATGGAAAAAGAACTCCAAACGCTCAAAAAGTGGATACAGCGCCACCATCCAGAAGCAACCACTGACGCTTTCCTTTCTGTCCAGATCCCAAGCTCCCCGAACTACTCAATGACTCCCCTTCACGCCAATGCTCCTCGGACTTTCTTAACCTCCCAATGGCACACACCGAAAAAACCGTCTTCATCACAGTTTCAATCTCAAAATCCTCCCCCGATACCCTCACAAGTTTAAATTTTGAACTATAGTTAAGAGAATATTGATGCAGCGGGTAAAAGGAATTTTCGATGAAAGGCTCAGAATTATTTGTTAAATGTTTGGAGAATGAAGGGATTGACACCATTTTTGGGATCCCAGGAGAAGAAAATCTAGATGTGATGGATGCACTGCTTGATAGCCCAATCCGCTTTATCACCACCCGTCACGAGCAAGGAGCGGCATTCATGGCAGATCTTCATGGTCGCCTCACCGGCCAAGCCGGCGTATGCCTTGCAACCTTAGGCCCTGGAGCCACGAATTTAATTACTGGGGTCGCTGATGCCAACATGGACATGGCTCCCATTGTTGCTATTGCTGGCCAAGCTGGAACATCCAGACTCCATAAAGAAAGTCATCAAGTGCTCGATCTGGTACATATGTTCCAACCCATATCCAAATACAGCACTCGAATCTTAGAGCCTGGGGTCATACCCGAAGTTGTACGCAAAGCCTTTAAAGTCGCCGAAGCGCCGAAGCCCGGTTGTAGCTTCATTGAACTACCAGAAAATATCCCGGAAATGTCCATTGCAGGTAAATCTCCTTTGAAAGTCCAGGCACCTCTCGCCCCTGTACCTCCAGAAGAAAAAATAAATGCCGCAGCCAAAGCAATATCTGAAGCCAAATGCCCCATTATCATGGCAGGCAATGGTGTAATACGAGCAAAAGCCAGTGAAAAGGTAGTCGCATTTGCTGAAAAACTCAACATTCCTGTCTCCACAACTTTCATGGCGAAAGGAGCAATCCCCTTTTCCCATCCTCTCAGCCTAGGCACTGTGGGTCTTCAAGCCCACGATTATGTCTCCTGTGGATTTGATAAAGCGGATCTGATTATTTGCGTTGGTTTTGACATGGTAGAATATCACCCCTATTTGTGGCATGAGTCTAAAGATAAAAAAATTATTCATATTGATGAAATCGCTGCTGAAGTGGATGAGTACTATATCCTAGAACTTGGCGTCATCGGCGAAATTGGCGCAGCACTAGACGGCATTGCCAAAAAAACCCATTCCGTCAATCAAGCCGACATGAGTTATCTTAGAAAAATTATTGTGGATGAAATGGAAGAACATGCCACCGACAATGCTTTTCCTATCAAACCTCAAAAAATCATTTGGGATCTTCGCCAAGTGCTGGATCCAGAAGACATCGCCATCAGCGATGTAGGTGCACATAAAATGTGGATGGCTCGAATGTTTCAAGCAGAACGTCCAAATACTTGCATTATATCAAATGGCTTTGCGTCCATGGGAATTGCTGTGCCTGGTGCCATTGGTGCAAAGCTCGTTCATCCAGAAAAAACCATTGTCGCGGTCACCGGAGATGCAGGATTTATGATGAATTCTCAGGAAATCGAAACGGCCATGCGGGTTGGCACGGCCATTATTATTCTCATCTGGCGAGACAATCAATATGGTTTGATTAAATGGAAGCAGCAAATCCATTTTGGCAGAGATAGCAACATTGATTTTACTAATCCAGATTTTGTGAAATATGCACAAAGCTTTGGTGCCAAAGGATACCGGGTTGAAAAAACCGAAGACTTGGTTCCAACACTTGAACAAGCTATCAAGGATAATACAGTGGTTGTGATTGACTGCCCGGTAGATTACTCAGAAAATATGAAGCTCACAGAAAAGTTAGGCAAAAATAAATGTTTCATTTAAAGGATGTTTACCATGAGTCAAACTGAATTTTCTTGTTTAGTACCTGATGGCCATCAAACAGGAATTACCATCACCGTATCTGCCCCCTACGATTCAGCAATCATTAGCGAAGTCGAAAGCGCCGACGAAAAAATGATAGAGCTGGCGCTAAAAACAGCGCATGAATGCTATAAAAACAAAGCCCGATGGATCCCTATGCCAGAACGCATTAATATTTTACAACAATTGATTGGAAGCATGACGGAGCAGCAAGATTTTCTTGCCTTAGAAGCCGCGAGAGAAGGAGGAAAACCCTTAGCCGATTCCCAAGTTGAAGTGGCCAGAGCCATTGATGGAATAAAACTTTGTATTGAAACTCTACGTACAGATCAGGGAAAAGTCATTCCCATGAATTACAGCGCCGCTTCCAGCCATCGAGTCGCCTTCACTCGAAAAGAACCTATCGGTGTCGTAGTTGCCATCAGCGCATTTAATCACCCTCTGAATTTAATTATTCATCAAGTCGCAGCCGCCATTGCCGCCGGTTGCCCTGTTATTGTTAAACCCGCCAGCACAACCCCTTTATCTTGCTTACGCTTCGTGCACTTACTGCACGAGGCGGGCTTGCCTAAAGAATGGTGTCAAGCCTTTGCAATACAAGATAATGCCTTAGCAGAAAAACTTTGCACCGATCCTAGGGTCGCATTTTTCAGTTTTATCGGTAGCGCTAAAGTCGGGTGGTTCTTACGATCAAAACTCGCACCGGGTACACGCTATGCCTTAGAGCATGGTGGTTTAGCACCGGTTATTGTTGCCGAAGACAGCCAAATTAATGATGCCATTTCTCCACTAGTCAAAGGAGGTTTTTACCATGCAGGCCAAGTCTGTGTGTCGGTACAACGGGTTTTTGTACATAACAGCATACTCAGTGAATTTGCAGACGAATTTGCTAATTGCGCTCAACAGCTTATCATTGGCGATCCCACCCATGCAGAAACCGAAATCGGTCCACTCATTCAACATAGAGAAGTCGAACGTGTGGATCAGTGGGTCAACGAAGCCCTTGAAGGCGGCGCGGAGCTACTGTGTGGTGGACAAAAAATTTCAGACAGTTGTTACGCCGCAACGGTTCTTCTCGATCCCAAGCCTCAAGCCAATGTCAGTTGCCGAGAAATTTTTGGCCCCGTTGTCTGCCTCTATGGGTTTGACACCCTCGATGAAGCCATCACGCAAGCAAATAACACCGATTTTTCCTTCCAGGGAGCGGTTTTTACAAAGAACATCGACACCGCCCTTCATGTCTACAGCCAGCTCGATGCATCCGCCATTATGCTCAATGATCATACCGCATTTCGAGTGGATGGCATGCCCTTTGCCGGACTCAAGCACTCAGGCTTCGGTGTAGGAGGGATCCCCTACAGTATGGAAGATATGCAAATTGAGAAAATGTTGGTCATCAAGTCAGATAAATTACGCTAACAATTTTATTATAAACCCTCACAAGTATTGCCATGCCCCGACTTGTAACCATCCCGAACTTCATCTATTGTAGCTTTTTGGGATGGTTATTATGGGGTTATTGTGGTTAAAAAATTGTCGTTTGGTAGCCTATCGCTGTTGATCTCTTTGTTGATCACTGCTTGTGGCACCATGAATGATAATATAAAGACCATGGAAGCTTCCGTGAAGAATATTCATATGCCCCAACTTGGCAGTAATTTTAATTGGGGTCGTCAAGAGATCCCGTTATCCGGAACCACTAAAGTCGTTGAATCCAAAATGCTCCCTTTTGATTCTGTGAGCATTGACGGCCCCTTTACTGTTGAGGTTAAAGTACAACCCAGCGAATACTACCTCTATATGAAAGGCAACAGTGCCATTTTAAATCAAACAACCTACTATATTAAAGACAGTGTACTGCATGTTTTTGTTAATCGAGACTTTTCTTATCCCTCTGTCACTGACTTACATGTGATCATTGTGACCCCTGGGCTGAAGAACGTTCATTTCTCAGGAAGTGGAGAATTTACCATGTTAAACACCCATGCCGGGCATTTATATGTCAGCGGTGGAGGTAATGGTTATATTCATATTGAAGGGCGAGCAAACCGACTCGATGCTTCTTTAACCGGCTCTTCAAGACTCAATGCAAAATGCCTCAAGGCTAAAACAATCTTTGTCCACACAGCAGACTCTGCTCAGGCGG
>JAJFKH010000032.1 GCA_021773305.1 Gammaproteobacteria bacterium
TGAAATACCACCCACATTTGAAGAGTTAATCGAGGAGCTAAAAAAATTAGAGCTTGAAATAAACAAAGTG
Source organism: Gammaproteobacteria bacterium (assembly GCA_021773305.1). Lineage (GTDB taxonomy): Bacteria > Pseudomonadota > Gammaproteobacteria > UBA1113 > UBA1113 > JAJFKH01. The sequence goes on from JAJFKH010000032.1 coordinate 71, forward strand.
AGATAAGAGCTTAAAACTAATCACGTTAGTCAATTGTCTTGAGGTTTAGGTTTTCTCATATTTGTTATTGATAAATCGTATAAGTTTCGACGTGATCTGACATTCTCCTTTTAGTTCAGATTTTGTTGCAAACTAGATTCTAAACTAATTTGCTGAGAGTGTCAGATCTCATTAGAACTTCTATCATTTAACACTGATATTTCCTTGAAAACTGCTTTTGTATAAATATTAACGAATTCACTAAGCACATCTTGGCTAACGCGCGGACTTTCTCCATGAATTATCGAATTCCTAAGTTCAAAAAATTTTGAAACAATCTCCTGATTACTTTCCCTTTCTTGTATATTGTCAGAGATAAGTGATACAATATGGGCTGTAATAACACCCCGCTTCTGATTTTGTTTTCTGCCGCTAAACAAATACTCCATACTTACTTGTAAAAGTATAACTTTCACCGCCTCATCCTTAGCACTGATAGACTTCCCTAAAAACAATAGAGAATAATAAACTTTTTTTTCGTACCCATTTTTTTTATTAATTAAATTCATTACCGCAGGTATGAAATATTTAAAATTCTTATGCTCTAAAAGTTGTTGTTCAGGAGATTCATTAAGAATCCTAGTTATAGCCAATATTTCATCCACAGAAAGGCCGCATTTGATTTCTTTGCTATCTACATTTAAGGTGCTCGTAATTTTAGAGAAGTAACCCCCTGTAATTTTACGATATGGAAATTTTCGGCCTAAAAATAAGTACAGGGTTACTACCACCACTAGAAAATCATAAAACATCATGAAAATCTCATCTTCAAGACCTTTAATATGCAGCTCAGAACTGAAGTTTGCTATTAACTTGATCACTAACTCTCCTTCATCAAAAGTAAGATGCAAAAATTTGCTTTCTACTGTAAAAGCCGCTAATTCTTCATCATTATCAGCCAAACCTTCTAATGGTATTTGTAAGGTTAAAATGTATTTAACAGTGGACTTATTATTAAGTATTTTCCCTATTGAGCTCACTATTCCAGCAAGAACCTTCTCGTTCATTTTTTTCTCATCTGAATCCTTGCCAAAAATTTTATTATTTGGCATAGTTGTCTGCTTTTGCACATCAAACGTCAATACTTTTTCCCACAACCATCTTGAAAGTAATGAATCACTAGAGACAAAAAATAATTTTTCCGCCTCGCTCAAATTATCATTTTTTTGAATGCATTCATGAAACAAATCATCAATTCGTTTAATTCTATCCGAGTGCACCCACCACTGACCTTCAAAGTAAATAAAGTAATCATTGGCTTTTATTTTATCAAAAAAAACATTTTTATCACTCATAACAACAACCTAAAAAAAAGGGCGAAGCAAACATTCATAGCACATGAATACAATTAATATTAGACTACACCATTAACAAAATCATTAAAAACACATTCTAATTTTCAGAACAAACCTCTTCTATTAAGAATAACTTAATCCAAAGCTCATATAATCTAAATATTGTCTCCCCTAAACCTTACCATCGACTTACTATTCAATCTCTTACTCAGTAAAACTCCCTCGCCCTGCTCAAACCCCTTAATCACATCCGGGTGAATAACGAATTCTCTAGCAGTTCTCACCGATCCCACAGTCCGACTATGAACAACCTTATCAATTTGTGAAGTTAGCTCAAAACCATCTCGGGTACCAATTAGCTTTGAAAGTATTTCCGCATCATCGTGATTGTTTTGCCGCTGAATAATAAAGTTATTACAATTATTTAATACCTGTCCTACTAGAGCATCTCCACCTTTCTTAGCAATATCTGAAATAGATTGAGTGGCTAATACGGCATGAATGCCAGCACTACGTCCTTGGTTGATTAAATTAACGATTTGATCCCCAGCAAAGATAGAAAACTCATCAAAGATACAATAAAGCTTTTTCTGATTTTCACACAGCAATTGCTTTGCGGCCAAAGCTTTTAAATCATTAATAATCAACTTGCCCAAACTCTCAGCATAGGCCGGAAAGGCCAAGGGCTGTAAGCAAAAGTAGACAATGGCATTTTCTTCTAATGCTTTATCCAGGGTTAGAACGACACCACTGCTGGTATCAAACAAGTGCCCTACTTCGCTCTTCGTCATGTTATCAATTTCAGCTATCAAACTTGAAACGTCTCGGTACTTGGCTTCTAGAGCTTCAATATTACTGGTTACAGACTGGGCTTGTTTTTCTCTGGCCAGATCATACAATGCATCTGGGTGGAGATATCTACTCAAAATCTTCAAATCGAGTTCAATAGAAAAACTGTCCAATATCGAAAATACGGTCTGCAAGTAACCCTCTGCAATTTTACGATAGTGATCTTCTGACCAAGTACGAAGCTCAATGATACGATCTTTCTTCGAGGTAATCCCACCCAAAGCAATGGGATTATATTTAACGCTTTGGCCTACCATACTAAAAAGATAAAATGGACGATCCTGTTGCTTAGCGAAATCACCTATACTCTTAGCTATAAAATTGATGTTTAACTGTTTGATTTAACTGACAATTTAACTAGGGATGTCCGCAACTAACGCCCTGGAATGCGCTCCGATGGCGTGGGCAAATACGTGAAAGTCCCGTGCGGGATTTTTGATGGAATAGTTTAATAGTGTGAAATCTCTTTAAAGATTTGACACCCGATACGTTATAGGTTACACTTATCAATGATTAAGAATTTTAAACATAAAGGATTAAGGAAATTTTACGAATCTGGCTCAACTGCTGGCATTAATGCTCAACAAGTTAGCAAGATTCGAGTCATTTTGGCTCGACTTGAATCATGCCTTGAACCGGAAGATATGGATTTACCAGGGTTGCGCTTTCATGCCCTCAAGGGAGAACTGAAAGGAATGTATTCCGTCACAGTCTCTAAGAACTGGCGGATCATCTTCTCCTTTCATGGTAAAAATGCGCACAATGTTGATTTGGTTGACTACCATTAAAAATTAAGAGGTAAACAAATTATGATGCATAATCCGCCCCACCCAGGTGAAGTCATCAAAGAATTATGTCTTGAACCTTTGGATCTCACTGTTACAGAGGCTGCAAAACATTTAAAAGTTTCGCGCAAGGCATTATCAGAATTGCTAAATGGCCACTCGGGCGTTAGCCCTGAAATGGCACTGCGCTTAGCAAAAGCCTTTAACACCTCAGCAGAAAGCTGGCTTTTACAGCAACTTCACTATGACTTGTGGAAAGCTGAGCAGCGTTTAGGTGATATTGATGTTAAAGAATTTCAAAGAGCAGCATAGTACTAACTGAGGTAAAAGATAGTGGCTGACAAATTACTTGATGCTATCCATAAAACCGCTGAAGAACTACATAAATCTGGTGCGATGGGTACACAGACAATGCGAGAATTTGATGCGCTATGCCTTTCTCCTATTAAACATTACACACCTGTACAGATCCGCAAACTACGCATGAAAAATAAAGCCAGCCAAGCAGTGTTTGCGGCTTATCTAAATACCAGCACTTCAACTATTCAAAAATGGAAACGGGGTGTTAAAAACACCTAGTGGTCTTGCTCTCAAACTGCTTAATATTGTTGAGCGGCAGGGGTTAGAGGTTTTGGCTGCATAATGTCACGGCTCAATATCTATTTACAATCAACCAAGCTAAGTTACGTGAACACTTCAGTGAAGTCTCCCATTCAAATTATTGTCAATAAATTTTGGAAGGCTATTTATGTTAACTACGGGGATGCTGAAGGCTTGACAAACTTCTCCACTTACGTGTGACAAAGTTAATTCATTATTTACATGAGCTACATGAAAAACATAGTTATGACGAATCACTGTGGGCTCTTCCAAACTATAGTCTACTACCCATATTTCAGCATTAGTAACTATCAACGGAACTATGGCATGCGAGTTTGTATCATCTTCCACTCTGTGAGGCGGTATTTTTAAATATTCCACCATCGCTTCTTTCACTTGCTGTTGGGCTTTATAAAAATTATTATTGGCATTATTTTTAGAAGCCTTTACTAAACTTTTATTTCTGTTAGCAAGGAAGAAATCTCCTGTAGATGTGTAGATAGCCTCGCGAGGCAATGTTAATATTGGCATCTTATAATCATCATTAAGAATCCATCTTGATTTTTCAGATGTTCCCTTCACTTTATCTTCTATATTTTTTGGCGCCTTTATAAGAATTAAGGCTGTCCCCTGGCAAGCACCTTTACACTCAATTAAAAGGTGCTCATCATCATTTACCGCAATGACGTCAATCTCCACACCAGATAACAATTCGTTAAGATTTGTCGAATACCCTTTTTCCTTGAAGCAAGAGCCTGTTTTAAATTCAAGATTAAAGCCATATTTATCAGCAGCTTCTTTTATTTCATTTTCATCAAGAGAAGGCATTTGAACCACCGTTTTTCTTTCCTTTAGGGTAGTATAGTCTTGATGAGTGACACTATCAATCTCACAAGGCTCTTTTTCATTGGAAATGAATATTATTTGAAACATAAAGCCAAGTCAAAGAATTAGACCATTTTCTTGGAACCGTAAGCATTCATATCAAGTGCGCCCCTCGAGACTTGAGTCCATGCATCTGCGTATTACCAGCATGTTGGACACCCATTACTGTCATGCTGCTAATACGCAAGCCAGGACTACTGTTGATCAAAGTAATTTTCGATGCACCAATATGTGTATATTTCACGAAGCTTTAGTAACCAGTACGTATCCAATTTTGAAATACCATTGGTAATATCTTTTAGTTTCCTGGGCTCAGATGACATTACTATAGCGATATGATCCAAAGATATTCCGCTCATGGTTATAATACGATGAATTAGCTCCCTGGGTGCATTGACCTCAAAGATAAATTTTGTTTTCATGATGAGTCCTTGTAGGTTGACTTGTCCCAGTTATTAAAGCCCACCCATACGTCAAGGTCTCTTAGTTAAAATACGTATTTTTTGCCCATTGTATACAAGAACTACGCATTTTGACTTATGGGCTATCAGAAATTTTATTCTCTATCCAGATGATTTTACCATTTCCATCAATAAAGCGACTATTATTATTAAACTCACCACGATCAATAACCACCCATTGCTTTTTATGCTTATGATTGCAATTGTCGATACAATACTCAATTGCTTTCTTATCGTCACTGAACTCTTTAGATAACGGCTCATAAGATATATTAATTATTTTATTACTAGTATAAATTTTCTGAATACCTAATGCTAAATATCTTAATTGAACAGACATAGCTCAACCCTCCTAATTTTGGAAAATACTATCTGCATTATAAAACTCAATTTTAATATGGGAACCTAAAAACTTACCTGTGACATCACTAGCAAACTTATCAAATAATTTACCTTTTTTATCCTTGCAAGAGACTGCTATTTTTTTACAATCACTTGCTTTTATTTTTTCTACAATGTGTCGATCATTTTCATTGAAGCTGAATCCAAAAAAAACTAACTTATCGCTACTGGCTAAAACATCTTCATAAACGAAGTTTAAATAATCATTGGTAGATATTTTAGCCATTTTTTTTTCATTACTACCTTCGGTTATAAAAAGTGGTTTGATATCATATTTTATCCATTTATCCATTGCTGTCTTAATATTTGTTCCAACATTTACTAGTTTGACACATGTCATAATATTATATTCCTCTTTAACGGCGAGCAATAGATTTCCATGAAGATAAAAAACAGGGGTTTTTTCATTTTTGCACAGTGATTCTCTCCTAAATTTGAGACATTTGCATTGCTCTTTCTTCAACACTTTTTTGCATGGATTTTGAGAAAAATCAAGGACAAGTATATCACGTTTGAATGAAAAACGACTATCAAATCCATCTAAAAATTTGTATTGGCTATTTTCCACAGAATCATAGTAGATCATCCAACTAAGAACCAAATCATAATTAAGTGATATTATTGATTTAAAACTACTATAAAATTCAATAAAGTTTTTCGCGCACCCTTTAATATCATGTTCTGACGCATGGTTTACTCCTAAAGAATTAATGAATGAATTTTGAATTTTCTGATATATTTCGTCTATTTCAGGAACCTCAACATTTAAGTTTTTACAGATCTCATCCGCCGTAATTATATCTGAAAGAACATCCTCTACGTTGCCATTATATTCATTGAATCGTTCCTGCCATAACTCTTTATTTTCACCAGAGAAATTTTCTAGTATTTTATCACTGAGATTATTGTATTTAAAACAATCATCGTATGCTATGCTAGCTCCATTCCCCAAGATCAGCTGGCCGTCTTTATATGTATTTTTTATATCATCCCAATTTTTAAGCTTATAACTTTCTATCATACTCATCTCAAATACCTCGCCTTCTGACTCATCCGATAAGCGAAATCATCCTTATCAATATTTTTCACTGTATCCAGTATTTTGTACTTATCTGAAGAAACAAATTCAACTAAATATTTATTTAGCTTTTTATTAAGATAGGTCTTAATGGTACTTTCAGTAAATCTGCTATGAACCGTTATTTCTGCAAGCGTCACGGTAATCCCAGCATTCTTAAGAAGAAAATCGAATGTTCTTTTTTGTTTCATTGTTAAAGCCATCACATCTTTCTCATCAAAAACTTAAATAACTAATGTATTATGATTTTAAGTACCCACAGTATAGACCAAACTTTGAACCAGCTCATTATTTAAGAGAGGCTATATGCTGCTAAATTTAATCTGTACCTAACCCAAAAACAAATCACGCAAGCCCAGAAAAATGGAATTACCGGCTAGCATCAGGTTAAACCCTGCATTTAGACATAGCCAAGAAATACGGCAAATATGTTCTGGTTTGTTTGCTCGTCTGTGCCTAAATACTTTTTCCTATTCTCGTATTTACAGGGATGGGTCGCGAGCCGAACTATGGTCTGAAGCTGTGAACAGGCAGTTGGCAAATTATTCGCTACTAATGAATTTACTAAACAATAATTTTAAGCTATCCATTCATATCTAGCCAGGATGTCATGTCAACCAATTCATTAGTATCCACATAGTTATCAATTTTTCCATCTTTAATAAAAGCTTTTCTTTTTTTGTTCTAGCTTAGTTTGAGATAGGTAGATATGACCCAAATCGATATGTAAATAGCTTCAAATAGCCCCACCTCGAAACATCACCATAGACCTATTATTCAAGCTCTTACTCAGCAAAACCCCTTTCCCCTGTCTAAACCCCTTAATCTCATCAGGATGAACAACAAACTCCTTAGCCGTCCTGACAGAACCCACCGTACGACTATGCACAACCTTATCAATTTGTGAAGTTAGCTCAAATCCATCTTGCGTACCGATGAGCTTTGCCAATAGTTCAGCATCATCGTGGTTGTTTTGCCGCTGAATAATAAAATTATTACAATTATTTAATACCTGGCCTACCAAAGCATCCCCACCCTTCTTGGAAATATCTGAGATAGACTGAGTTGCTAATATGGCATGAATACCTGCGCTTCTCCCTTCGTTAATTAAATTCACAATTTGGTCCCCAGCAAAAATTGAGAACTCATCGAAAATGCAATAAATTTTATTTTTATTTTTTCTTTGCAATTGTTCGGCTGCCAAGGCTTTTAGATCATTAATAATCAACTTACCCAAACACTCAGCATAGGCCGGGAAAGCTAGAGGTTGTAAGCAAAAATAGACAATAGCATTTTCTTCTAATGCTTTGTCCAGTGTCAAAACGGTACCACTACTGGTATCAAACAAATGCCCTATTTCGCTCTTTGTCATATTATCTATTTCAGCGATCAAACTCGAAACATCTCGGTACTTAGCTTCTAGGGATTCAATATCACTGATAACAGACTCTGCTTGATTTTCTCTGGCCAGATCATACAATGCATCGGGGTGGAGGTATTTGCTCAGAGTCATCAAATCGAGTTCAATAGCAAAACTATCCAGTATCGAGAATACGGTCTGTAGATAACCTTCTGCAATCTTGCGATAGTGATCTTCTGACCAAATACGAAGCTCAATGATGCGATCTTTTTTCGAAGTGATCCCACCCAAAGCGATGGGATTATATTTAACGCTCTCACCGACCATACTAAAAAGATAAAATGGACGATCCTGTTGCTTAGCGAAATCACCTATACTCTTAGCCAACTTAGTATCACCTTTGCCATCCACATATATGAGTGGCAAATTACGCACAATGGCACTTTCAACAATATTACAGATACTGGTAGTCTTGCCACTGCCGGTGGTGCCAATAGCTAAAGTGTGCATGTTCGCGGCTTTATCCATTAAAGTAACAGGCTCTCCCGTATTACAATCAATGCCCATAATACTACCACCTTCACAGGCACTGGTTTTGATTCCGACAAGTTTTTTGTCAATGGCCTTTTGGCTAATTTTATATTGCTTAGCATCTGATTTACCCTCTGAAATCTTTTTTAACTTTTTCTGTAGCTCATTCCTAGGGGACATAAAAAATCGAATCAGAGCAGCCAGCAGCATCCCCTGAGGCAAGGTAAGCAATAATAAATAAGCGTTGCCTAGCTGCGCCCAGTTTCCCTTTAATAAGCAATTAAAAACCATATGGTTGATATTGATAACTTGTAGTGGATTAAGAGACTGAGTGATCAAAACAACTACGCTCAAAATCAAACCACCCATGAGCAAGCAAAGGCTTGGGCATTTCAGCCGACTTGTCAGTAGTATTAAAACAATCGCTACTAGAATGCCAAGTGGACAATAAACTATCCCCAACATCAGCATAAAAAAAAGAAAGATGATCCTTGGGTTCGCCTCAAAAATTTGTTCTATTGCTGACAACATCAGTCTCTCAACTCACCAGTGGATAGACTTTTAAAAATGAGTATTCTTTGGCCTGGTTGTTTAATTGATTCATTACTTGGTTGTCCCCACAAAAATACCAGACGAATTGATAGCTAAAATCTTTACGATACTGGTTTAAATTTTTGCC
>JAJFKH010000033.1 GCA_021773305.1 Gammaproteobacteria bacterium
CAATATCGTGGAGCAGGACCACCGCTTTATTAAAAAAATTGTTAAACCTATGTTAGGATTTAAGGCATTTCACTCAGCAGATGCTACGTTGCAGGGCATTGAGTTGCATCATATGCTGAGGAAAAATCAACATCAAGCAGCTAATGAGATGACTATCCCAGAGCAATTTTATGCGTTAGCTGAGTAGCTGCGCCTAGGGGAAATGGGCCTTTTTATTTTAAAGGTTTTAATAAAAAAATGCGACAGAACCTAATAAGTAGATTCAAACGCCATTCAATATTACAGAACTAGCTGATTCGGCAGCTTCTTGAAAAAGATGGATCTCTTTGTTGTGGGCAAGCTATAGAAACAGAACTTAATATATCCTCTAGCCATTCCTGAGCTGTTGGTTTTTGTGTTGTGCGAAATTTTTCCTTGATAGTCACGACATTATTTTGCGGCAAGCACCAAGATCTAGAACAAGGAGTATTGGTGAGTTTGACTAACTTAATAATATCTTGAGTATTTTTCGGATTTATTATGCATTTGTGAATAACGGATTTATTGACAAAATCGTTCTTATTAAGAAAAGTTTCTGCAACCTGAGAGTGACTACCTAGATCTGCTAAAAAGTCATTAGGTTTTACAAATTTCCACAAGCTGGCAACGATATTTCCATCCTCATTTATTTCTTCAAGAATTAAAACCTTGTGTTCTTCAGCTTCGCTTTCTAGCAGAGTTAAAACAGAACGATCCGAATCCAAATCAAGTGCTGAATCAAGTAAACTTTTTTGCATATATTCACCTATTACTAATTACCAAGTTTATGTTTTTTTATAATAACTGATTAATGATTATTTCTCAATACGGTAAATTTACCGTGTCACTATCATACTAAATGTCCGGCGTAGAAGACACGCCAAATGTCCGATAAAAAGTTACCCTACCTCCTTGTAAAAGGAGGTAGGGAATGAGTAGGCGAGTATTATTACCGGAGGTTAAGTAGATGAAATTCAAGTAAGTTTATGATTGGTGGACGAAAAAACGTTTGACGCAAGAGGAGGCAGCGCGACAGCTGGGAATTTGTGAGCGTACCTTTCGCCGCTTATGCAGGGGGAACCAATGAAGGAGAAAAGCTTCCAAATATCGTGTAAAGAGTGCTTCCAAGCATGGTGCTTTACCGAATTATTCGATCTTTCTCTGGATGCTGCGAACGAGTCGCGGCACCTACCGTCTTAAATGTCTTCATAGACTAGATGCTTGGCGCAAAGGCAGAATTAAATACAATAAACAAAGATAAACAAAAACAACCAAACAACATCCACAAAGTGCCAATACCAGGCGCAAGCTTCAAAACCAAAATGATCGCTCTCATTAAAGTGCCCTTTGAGCACTCGAACCAACATAGTCGTTAGCATAATGGTACCAACAGTCACATGAGCACCATGAAACCCTGTCAACATGAAAAAGGTTGAGCCGTAGATCCCTGAGCCTAAGGTCAAACCATCGTGGTGGTGAGCTAAAACATACTCGTAGCCTTGGCAACCCAAAAAGATAACACCTAAGGTCACCGTTAACAATAAACCAAAAATCACTTGAGTGCGTTTGCTACGGAGCAATGCCCAATGGGCCCAAGTCAACGTACAGGCACTGGTAAGAAGTAACAGTGTATTGATTGCAGGGATCCCCCAAGCACCAATTACATGCTTTGGCCCGTGAAATAATGCATTGTCTGGATTTTTAAACAACGGCCAAGCCGCTTGAAAATCCGGCCATAGGATTTGATTCGTCATAAACCCATGGCCTTCCCCGCCTAGCCAGGGCACGGAATAAATGCGAGCATAGAAGAGAGCACCAAAAAAAGCGCAGAAAAACATCACTTCTGAAAAAATAAACCAAAACATTCCCCAACGAAAAGAGCGATCCATCATGGATCCATAGAGTCCTCCTCGACTCTCTTTGACCACAGAACCAAACCATCCAAAGAGGATAAAGGCCATCGTCAACGCACCTAGCAAGAAAACAACCATACCCACTTGGCTATTATGGTGGAGTATATTAATGGCTCCCACTAAGGTCAAAAATAAACCTACAGAGGTTACGATTGGCCAATGACTATGCTCAGGCACGTAATAATAACTGCTACTTCCAGACATCTAGCTAGCTCCTTATCTCCAGGTTATTCTCTACAGGGTGGATATGTGTATCAAACAAAGTATAGGACAATGTAATGGTCTTGATGTCCTGGGGCAACTCTCTATCAAAGTGAAAAATCATTGGCATATCCATTGATTCTCCGGCCTTCAACGTTTGTTGCGTAAAACAAAAGCATTCTGTTTTATGTAAATGTTTACTTGCAATTCCAGGACTCACACTGGGTATAGCCTGGACAGTCATGGCATGATTTGCATTGTTTTTTACATAGAAATGTACTTTCGTTACTTTCCCGGGGTGAACCTCCACTTCTTTATTCAATGCTTTAAAATCCCAAGGTAAATCACTATTAATCGTGGTGAGAAATTGCACTTTAAGCATCCGAGAAGCATCAACTCGGGTCACAGCCTGCACGTCAACTCGGGTATAGCCTTTACCATTAAGGCCCACTGCCTTGCAAAGCACGTTGTACATAGGCACCAAAGCATAGGCAAAGCCAAACATACCTACAACAATAATCACTGCCCACTTGAGTAATCGTTTATTTTTTTCTTCCGGACTCCGAGTGTTAGCCATTAGTCTGTAATAAGCGGTGGTGTATCAAAAGTATGATGTGGCGTTGGCGAAGGCAATGTCCACTCCAAACCCTGCGCACCTTCCCAAACTTGTGCTGTTGCCGGTACACCGCCTCGAATCGTTTTATAAATCACTGCTAAAAATAGCAATTGAGACAATCCAAAACCAAAAGCACCCACCGTGGCAACCATATTAAAATCGGTAAATTGTAATGCATAGTCTGGAATTCGGCGAGGCATTCCCGCAAGCCCTAAAAAATGCATGGGGAAAAACGTGACATTAATAAAAATTGTAGACAACCAAAAATGCCATTTACCCAAGGTTTCACTGTACATATGCCCAGTCCATTTAGGGAGCCAGTAATACACACCTGCAAGAATAGAGAAAATCGCTCCAGGCACTAATACGTAATGAAAATGGCCCACGACAAAATAAGTATCGTGGTATTGATAATCCACCGGTGACATAGCCAGCATTAACCCTGACAAACCACCGATAGTAAACAATATGACAAAAGCAATAGCAAACAGCATGGGCGTTTCAAAGCTAAGGGAACCGCGAAACATTGTGGTGATCCAGTTGAACACTTTGACGCCAGTTGGCACAGCAATGAGGAGGGTTGCATACATGAAAAATATTTCAGCACCCAGAGGGATCCCTGAAACAAACATATGATGAGCCCACACGATAAAAGACAAAATCGCAATACTGGCAGTCGCTCCCACCATGCAGCTATAACCAAAGAGTTTTTTGCGGCTAAATGTCGGGATGATTTCAGAAATCACACCAAAAGCAGGTAAAATCATAATATACACTTCAGGATGACCAAAAAACCAAAATATATGTTGGAATAAAATAGGATCACCGCCACCCGCAGCATTAAAAAAGCTGGTACCAAAATGCCTATCCGTTAGCATCATGGTCACAGCCCCTGCTAATACAGGCATCACTGCAATCAGCAAAAAGGCCGTAATTAACATAGCCCAACAAAAAATCGGTAACTTCATCATGGTCATGCCCGGTGCACGCATATTTAGCACTGTCGCTACCACGTTCACAGCGCCCATGATAGATGACACCCCCATCATGTGAACGGCAATAATAAAAAAGTCTGTACTAGGAGGGCCATAGGTCGTCGAAAGTGGCGCATAAAAAGTCCAACCAAAGTTTGGCGCGCCCCCTTGCATGAATAACGTACTCAGCATAATGCTAAAAGCGAAAGGTAATAACCAAAAGCTCCAGTTGTTGAGCCGTGGAAAAGCCATGTCTGGTGCGCCCACCATAATCGGGATCATCCAGTTAGCAAGCCCTACAAACGCTGGCATCACCGCACCGAATACCATGATAAGCCCGTGCATGGTAATCATGTTGTTATAGGTATTAGGTTGCATGATTTGCATACCTGGCTGAAATAGCTCCGTGCGAATTAACAATGCCATCACGCCACCGGTTAAAAACATGGCTAGGCTAAAAAAGAGATATAACGTCCCAATATCTTTGTGGTTAGTGCTACAAACCCAGCGTAAAAACCATGCGCTAAGAGGATGTCGTTTTGGTTGGTCAAGGGTCGCTTCTGCACTCATTTGGACTCTCCTTGGGCAGTCGATTGCTGTTTATTATCACCGTTTAATCGGCTCACAATATCTTTGGGTTGTACCACACCGCCTTTAGCATCGTTCCAGGCATTGCGCTCGTAAGTCACAATGGCGGCAAGATCCACAGGATTTAGCTGTTGTTTAAAGGCTTGCATGGCCGTTCCCGGCACACCATTTAAGACTCTATCAATATGATCTTCGGCAGAGCCATTAACATAGGTACTAGTCGTCAACGCGGGGAATGTTGGGGGCATCCCTTGACCATTTGCCTGATGGCATACAGAGCAATATTGCAAATACTTATCTTCTCCCTGGGTCATTAATTCCTCTTTAGGGTATTCCTTGTCCACGTCCACCGTCACTTTTTCCATTTGACCCTGGGTGCTGGCTGGCATGGGCGCTTGCTGCCCTTTGGCCACAGCAATATCAGAGGGTTGGACTGTATCGCTAGTATCATTACCCCAGGCGTTTCGCTCGTAGGTAATCACCGCTGCAAGTTCTGTATCAGACAGTTGATTCGCGAAGGCTTGCATTGCCGTACCAGACTTACCATGCAACACGATATCAATATGCTCACTCACAGGCCCTGTTGCGATAGGGCTACCTTTTAACGCGGGAAATGTGGGAGGCATCCCTTGACCACTGGTTTGGTGACAAACAGCGCAGGTTTTATTGTAGGTTTTTTCACCTAAATCCATCAATTCTGTATCTGTCCAAGTCTTATTGGCAGCAGCTTTTTGCTCATCCTTTTGGTCTTTTTGCTCCTGGATCCAAGCTTCATAGTCTTCCTGGGTCTTGGCCACAACCACAATGGGCATAAATCCATGTCCCACACCGCACAATTCCGCACATTGGCCACGATAAACTCCTGGCTTCTCAATCGTGGCCCAAGATTCATGAATAAACCCAGGCACCGCATCCCGCTTAATACCTAAAGCAGGAACCCACCAAGAATGAATCACATCCGTTGCGGTAACAAGAAAGCGAATTTTTTTATTCACGGGAACAACCAAAGGATGATCTACTTCTAACAGATAATGAACACCCTTAGGCGCTAGATTGGCAATTTGATCTTGACTTGTACTCAAATTACTAAAATATTGAATATCTTCATCCATGTAGTCATATTGCCATTTCCATTGATAGCCGGTGACTTTAATATTAATATCAGCATTTTCTGTATCGTCGATTAAGACCAGTGCTTTGGTCGCAGGGATCGCCATAACCACTAATATTAAGAAAGGTACAACCGCCCAAATAATTTCCACTGTGGTGTTTTCATGAAACTGTGCAGGCTTTGCCCCTTTAGATTTGCGGTGACGAATGATTGCGTAAAACATGACGCCAAACACCACAACAGCGATGGCAACACAAATCCAAAAGATCATCATATGAAGATCGTACTGCGCATGGCTAACGGGCGTAACACCACGCGTCAGATTAAGTTGCATATCAGCCATTGCTGCGGAAGGTAAAATACAGCTCAATAAGCCAACAATACATTTTTGCAAACGTTGGCAGCAGCGCTTCCGAAATTCCATCGTCAATTCCTCATTCGTGGAGTACAATTATGCTTTATACTAACTTAGCAGCCATTCTCCGGCAATATTGTAGGTGTAATCAACGCATTAGTACAGAATTTATTTCGTAAAAATCCGCGCTGTAGTATAGTAGGGCGTACCGAGTGATGCAAGGTAATCCTTCTTGCACATTTTTCCCCACTCAAAGGACGTTTTTCAATGAGAATTTCAATCATTGCTGCGCTGGCCGAAAATTACACTATCGGTAAAGATAACCAGCTACCCTGGCACTTGTCAGAGGATTTGCAACATTTTAAAGCCATGACCCTAGGCAAACCCATCATTATGGGACGCAAAACCTTTTCATCCATTGGCAAACCTCTGCCTGGGAGAACAAACATTGTTGTCACAAGACAACAAGAATTGAACATACCTGGCTGCAAAGTGGTCAACTGCCTAGACTCTGCACTCAACGCTGCCATTGATAGTGACGAGGTAATGATCATCGGAGGTGCGAATCTCTACCGCCAAATGCTTCCCTTTGCCAATTACATGTACCTCACCCAAATCCATAAGACATTCCCAGGAGACTCTCATTTCCCCAAGTGGCCCAAGGATCAGTGGCAAAAAATAAAACAAGACGACTTTCATAGTACAGAAGGCGAATTTGATTACAGTTTCGTCGAATACCAACGCATTAAAGCGCCAGAGGAAGCATGATGAAATTTCACTATACACTCACACCGGATAATATGCGTGCCATCTATGATATTTACATGGAGCGACCCAATGTAAAACTTCGCATCGGCCTGGTTTCATTGCTTATGGGATTTGCGTTTAGTATCACATATTTACTACAACCTGGCCCCGGCGATATATCCTATGTGGAAAAGTTACAAACCAGTGCATTTCGCGTGGGAGGCATGTTTGTCATTGGCTTTCTTTTCGGACAATCAATCCATTACTTGAATCTCTTTCGCCAACGCCGTCGCTTAAAGAAATACCCACCGAATAAAGTTAACATTACCTTAACAAATACCCTTATACGCGTTCAATCAGCCTCTCAAGATGTCGAATTAGCGCCTGAAAAAATTAACGAAATATTACTCGAAAAAAATTATCTTTTTATTTTTTATAAAGAAAATAAAAAACGAGAAACCATCATCATTACCCGGCAGGCTCTTGAAGGTTCTGAGGCAATCTTCGAATCGATCGTTCACGCCTGGTCTGATAAATTTACCGATTTTTCTCTATATCCATAGGTGAGTTAAGTTTTCCTTAATGCTCAAACATGTTTTTGCAACGAAATGTTACAAAAATGAAATACTTTAATATTACGTTAAACAAAACTTGATAATATAAGAAACGTAAAGAAAGTTGTTTTATAAAGAGGTAAATATTATGGCAAAAAAGAACCTAGAAAAGCAGACAAGTAAGCTGTCTCAGGGCGTCCTTTCCGCTAATACAGGTTTTGGTACGGCGATGACTATTCTTGGCATGCCTGTTGCGACACTTGCCGCGTTAGGTCTAGCTGGAATTTCCATCCCTCTGATTGCAACTGTTGGTCTTGTCGGATTGTTTGCTGTTCCCGGCATCATCATTGGTGGCGCAGTCGGTTACAGTATTTACCGCAACCAAGTTAAACCAGAGAAACAAATGATAAAACAAATTAGAACTCTGGAACAAAACATCAACGAGATATCTATCGAGGGGGATATCAAAAGCAATGATAGCCTAAATAGCGTAATCAAACTACTCGACAACCCCAAAACAAATGTTGTAGAACTTGATAAACAGCTCGATGACGATAACCTGCTAAAAGGACAACTGCAAGGTTTAAAGGCTGCGACAAACAAAACAGATTTTATCAGCAAACTTGCAAAAACCAGCACTCAAGCTAAACACAATGATACTAAGCCTGAGACGAACAAACTTAACGCTACCGTTGGGCCTACCCGTTCAGGTCTAGGGTTTTTTACTCGAACCACAGCGGCAACCACCACCATTGTCACAGCAGGAGTTGCCGTTGCAGGGTTATTCATCGCAGGTGCTGCGTTACCTGCTACGGCCATTGTCGGCCTTACAGTTGCGACCATCGGTGCCGCCATTGGTGTAGGACTTACCGCAGGACTGTTAGCACGTAAAATCTTTAAAAGAAACAAAGCAAAAAAAGACAAAATTGCTAAGTTAACCGAACAAAAGCAAAGTTTAGAGAATGTTGCAACAACCGTTAATACGTTATGCAAAGATGCGAAACTGGCGATGAGCAAGAACGAACTTATCGCAGTCAAGCAAGATTTAGTTGTCGCAAATAAAAGACAGGTCACACATGTAAAAGAAAACAAGGCACAAGTCCATGCAGAACTACTTGCAAATCACAGTAGCTTATTTGCTAAGCCCAAAGCGGTTAATATAAAGCTTCATGCTGTTAGCGCACCACAGATTACAAATCCGTTGGTTCAAGCAGCCAAAAGCGGTAGCATACCAAATTTGGCAACAGAAATGGATGACTCCCAATCTAGTACAATAGCCGCTCAACCTAAGGTTATTACAAACAATATGTAAGCTTCCTTAAATGACCCCCTTAAGTCCGAGACAGATTACTCCTCGGACTTTTTTTACTAGACAATTTTTCCTATGGATATATAATTATGAGTATATTACTGACATATGCACAACCGGTTATTAACAACATGCCTAATCCGTATATTACTGCCCTACAACAACAAGCAGATAACGATTGCGACTCTGCTTATAAACTCGCCATGCATCTTTTTGGCTCGCCCGTTCCGAAAGGAAACGAACAACCGGAGGTTGATGCGGATGAAGGGCGCAAATACATGAGCTTAGCCGCGAGAAACGGTAACCATGACGCCCGTAATTTTCTATCAGAAGCACTTCTCACAGGCAATGCAGGATATGAACCCAGCTTTGAAAATTGGTTTGGACAACTCTACCCCCTCGCACAAAACGATCCAAAGCTCGCCTATCAAATGGGACTAATATTACTGAACCAATGGGGTTATGAAGAGATGAAAGTGGCTGTACCCATACGGCCTGATGATGCAAAGAAATTACTCATCATGGCAGCTGAGTCTACGGATAAAACCACTGTTCAATCAGCCCTAGAAGTCCTCATTATAGGCGTACAGGATAAGCAGTGGGACATCGATTTAGAAGCCCTCTTAGAAAAAAATATCGAAGCTGGCTCTACCCTCATAGCCATTCGCTATGGCTGGTTTTTAATTCCGAGCGACATCCGTGAAGCAATCAAAGACAAATCTGTCACTGTCAATAACCAAACCCATACACTTGATATCTTCCTCGGCAATAATATGACTTATTTAGGCGAATACTTAACACCTAATCTCGATAAAGCTATACAGATCCTCGGCGATGTTTCTCAAAACAACCGTGTTTATAACAAAATGATGACAACTATTCTCGCAGAAACCATCACCTGTCATGTTAATCGTTTTATGGCCGGTGAAAATGCCGAACAGCAACCGACAGCACCTAAACATCCGAAATAAAATATTAAAAAAAGCCCTTTTAATATTACCTTAAACCTAATTTGATATTATCAAAGCATAAATAAAAATTATTTTCAAATAGGCGCCCATGATGTCAAAGAAAAAAGCAGAAGAAAAGACAAATAAATTGTCTCAAGCTATTCTATCAACTCAAGCCGCTTATGGCACAACCATGTCGATCATCGGCATTCCTCTCACCACCCTATCTATTTTGGGTTTGGCAGGCATATCCATTTCCTTGATTGCAACCCTTGGAATTGTAGGTGCCTTCGCTCTTCCTGCACTTCTCATCGGTGGTGTCATAGGCTACAGCATCTACCGCAATCAAGTTAAACCAGAAAAAAAGATGCTGGCACGAATCAAATTTCTTGAACAAGAGATTGAGCAAATTTCTATCGAAGGAAAAATTAAAGAAAACAGCAACTTAAACAATTTAATTACATTATTAAAGGATGAAAAAACAAATATTGTTGAACTTGAAAAGCAACTGGATGATGACAACCTACTAAAAGGACAATTGAAAAATTTAAAAGCTGCACCAGACAAAACAACTTTTATCAGCGGGCTGGCAAAAAATCATGGCTCAGTAAATAATAATGAAGCCGACAGTGACAAACTTAATGCTGTCTTTGCACCTGTCCGTGCGGGCCTTGGATCTTTTTCTACAACAACTGGAACGACAATCACCCTTTTCACTATCGGCGTTGGGGTTGCAGGATTATTTATCGCAGGCGCTGCATTACCTGCTACAGCCATTATTGGCCTCACGATTGCCACCATTGGTGCCGCTGTTATTGCTGGGTTTGCTGGTGCTATGTTAGCGCGCAAAATATTCAAAAGAAACAAAGCGAAACAAAGCAAAATTGCTGCATTAACTGAGAAGAAGCATAGTTTAGAAAAAGTGAATACAAACATCGATGCATTGTGCAACGATGCTAAACTCGTTGCAAATCAAAACAAGCTTCTCCTAGCAAACCAAAAGTTAGCTGTCGCTAACGAAAAAATACAAGTAACACAAACAAAAGAAAATAAAAGGAAAATGCATACAGAACTACTGGCTAATAAAGGTCTATTTGCTAAACCAGAAAAAGTTCAGCTTGAGTCCGCTAAAGCTCCCACAAGCTCAGATTGTCTGGGCCAAGCAGATGAAAACAATGCTATACCACATATGGCAGCAAGCCACTCTGCCAACGAAATGCCAAGAGCTGCGGAAAACCATCTATAGCCATAGCGGCTTAAATCGATATTTGTGAGTATCATATTGATTCGTAGGCGGTTCTCTTAGGAACTTCATTTATCATGGATAATTAAGCTTGCCTTGTAGATGGATCCTTTTAAAAATCTTCCTAAACCTGGCGCTGGTGTGACGATTGTTCCGGCAAGTAAAAAAACAATTTGCAAGTTGGATACTGCGGACAAGCCGCAGCACGTAGAGGTTAGGGAGGAATGCTTAAGCTAGATCTGCAAAAATCGTCCCAACTTAAAGATTATAAGCCCACTGGACGGGGAAAAATCTGATATCAGTGCTACCTTATAACACTCCTCCTACGTACTGCGGCTTGTCCGCAGTATCCGGGAAAGGCTCGTATTATTGGGTAAAGCGTGCTACTTGATATCGTTCTTTAATAAAATATTTTCTAAACTTCGTGACGAACTCTCGAGGTCAAACAACACAGGGAATCGAAATCCGCGTCATGTCATCGAGTCGTATGGCAGTCAATGCATTTCCCCAGACACAACCACTATCAATGGCAAAAACGCCGTCTCTTGGAGCTTGGCATTCTAGCGCGGCCCAATGACCAAAAATTATTTGTGTATCCAATCTATCAGGAATTGAAAACCAAGGTTGAAAATCTGCCTGCTTGGGTGGGGGGCCTTTGTGAGTTAAATCCAGCTCCCCTTGCATATTACACAGTCGCATTCGAGTAAAACAATTTGTAATAAAACGCAAACGCTCCCAACCTTGAAGTGTCTCAGACCAACAACCAGGCGCATTACCATACATATGCTTAAAAAATTCAACATGGTTTTCGCTCTGTAATACAGCTTCGACTTCTCGGGCGTAACCTTTGGCTTGTTGCAGATCCCAGAATGGATACATCCCTGCATGCACCACCGCCAGATCCAACGAGGAGTCATGATAGAAGAGAGGGCGGTGCCGTAACCAATGACAGAGCACATCACAATCAGGTGCACTCAATACATCGTCCAACGTGTCATAAAGTTTACTGTCAAAGCCTGCGTAATATACAGCGAGCAAATGCAAATCATGGTTTCCCAGCACTGTGAGTGCACGATCACCTAGCCCTTTGATGAAACGTAATGTCTTCAAAGAATGAGGGCCACGATTAACAAGATCACCGACAAACCAGACATAATCATCTGCTGGATCAAATTGAATTTTTTCTAAAAGTTTTTGCAGCGGGTCATAACACCCTTGCACATCGCCAATCACATAGACTGCCATAAGAGAGCTTAGTTAACAGTAGAAGGCACCGCCAAGCGAAACGCTTCGATCGGTGTGAAAAATTGCTCGCCATGACTCGTGATCCCTTGATAACCTCCTTGCATCGCACCAAGAGGCGTACGCAAGATAGCTCTACTGGAATATTGGTACTCCATACCAGGTTCCAATTCCGGCAACTCTCCAACCGCACCACGGCCTTCAATAGCGCGGACGATATCACCATTGTCATTGGTGACAATCCAATGACGGCCGAGAAGTCTCGCAGGCAACTCACTCCCATTACGTAACGTAACCGTGTAGTTAAACACATAGAAATCCTGCTCTGGATCAGAGCGTTCAGGAAGGTAGCTGGTGTCAATACTTACATCAATCGGGTATTGTGAACTATTATTTTCATCAATTTTCAGCATTATCATCCACTTTTATTGCTAGAACATCACAAGGCAGAGCATGTAACATAGAATCTGCTGTAGATCCTAGCAGTAATCCTAAGCCATGCTTATCGTGAGCACCGACCATTATTAAGTCAGCATTAACTTTATTCACCAATTGTACTATTTCTTCCTTCCGAGATCCAGTCAAAAGCCATTGATTTGTCTTTTTTATGCCCATTTTCTCACACTGACGGCTTAAAGATGCCTTCGCCTCGGTTTCTAGCTGCTCTTCGACCTCCATATCTAAGGGGATGGCAAACTCTCCGCTACCATAGACCATGGGCGAATGCTCCACCACATGAACAATGCTGAGCCGCGAATCCAGCTTATCAGCCAAATCTTTGGCTTTTTCTGCCAACAGTTCACTTTCAGCTGTTAAATCTGATGCAATAAGAATATGTTGGTATCCCATTACCACTCCTGATTTCCTTTACCCATCGAAGTAGCTATAATCCCAGATCCTGCGGTGAAAAGCTATACTTGGCCTTTGGAGAAACCCTTGAAAATAATCTACACCGTCCTATCTTATCTTGCCGTACCGGTGCTTCTTATTAGATTGATCTGGAAGTCTCGCCGTCAAAAAGGCTACTTACAGCGAATGAATGAGCGATTTGGCTTTTTCACGCCTCCCAATGCCTCTAAAACTCTATGGATCCACGCCGTATCTGTGGGTGAGGTGATTGCCACAGCACCCTTAATCAAACAAATCCGCGAACAATACCCTGATCTATGGATAGTGATGACAACCATGACACTCACGGGCGCTCAACAAGCGAAGACACTATTTGACAAAGACATTACTCATCTCTACGCGCCTTATGATATCCCCTTTGTCATGGCACGTTTTCTCAAAAAAATTAATCCCCTGGCAACCATTATCATGGAAACAGAAATTTGGCCCCATCTGTTAGACGCCTGCCATAAACGACAAATCCCAGTATTTTTAGCCAATGCAAGACTCTCTGCCAAATCTGCCGCAGGTTATAAAAAATTCGCACATTTTGCTCGGGCTGTACTACAACAATTCACCCTTATTGCAGCGCAAACCCAAGCAGATGCCCAACGCTTCATTGCCTTGGGCGTTGCTCCCGACAAAATACACATCACTGGAAGTATTAAATTCGATCAAAACGTACCTGCCAGCACCGTTGAGAAAGCCGCACTATTCAAATCCTTATGGTGTCAGAATCATAGCACTTGGATTGCGGCCAGCACTCATGAAGGGGAAGAAAAAATGATCCTGGAAAGCTTTCAACAAGCCAAACAAATCATTCCCAATCTGCTGCTGATTCTTGTCCCTAGACACCCAGAGCGTTTCCCCAAAATCATTCAATTAACCCAAAAATTCGGCTTTAACACATTGCTGCGCAGTACCAATAAAAAAGCGACCCTTGATACAGATGTGGTTATTGGAGACTCCATGGGGGAGCTATTAGCTTACTATGCTGCTGCTGATGTAGCTTTTGTTGGAGGCAGCCTCATTCCCGTTGGAGGACATAATTTACTGGAACCTGCTGCGGTGGGTGTTGCAGCCATCACAGGCCCTCATCTGTTTAATTTTAAACAAATCGCCAACATGCTCCATGAAGCACAAGCACTTGAAATCATTAATAATAGTCATGAGCTTACAACGATCGTAGTGGATTTTTTGCAGGATAATAACAAACGCTACTTGGCGGGGGAAAGGGGGCGGGCCGTAGTAGAACAAAATCGTGGCGCCGTGCAGACTCATTTGCAAATTCTTGACAGTTTGTTAAACTGTTGAGCGATACATAAGAAAACGGTAGGGGTTTAAGTGGCAAATTCTTTTACGCTCGCGACATGGGCTATTTTACTCATCCCTATGCCTATGATCGTCATCTTGGTGCTCTCAGGCTTTGTCTATCAACAATTCAAAAAGAAGAAATCATAAATGGCTCTTGATTTTCCAACTATCACCACCTTTCTTATCTATTTCAGTGCAATCATTACCGTCGGTATTTTCGCCAGCAGAGTCACAAAAAACCTATCGGATTTTGTACTCGGCGGTCGTAGTCTAAGTGGTGCAATTGCAGCCATGGGGGTCGGCGCATCTGACATGAGTGGTTGGCTGCTACTGGGTTTGCCAGGTGCTATCTACGCATTAGGGATCCGCGAAATATGGCTACCCATTGGTTTGTCTATTGGTGCTTATTTCAATTGGCAATTTATCGCCAAGCGCTTACGAATTTATACCGAAGTCGCCAAGGACTCTCTCACCATTCCCGCCTATTTTGATAATCGATTTCATGATGACTCCAAACTGCTACGCATTGTCACGGCCACCGCCGTTTTAGTTTTTTTTACATTTTATGCCGCATCAGGTTTTGTCAGCGGCGCTGTCTTATTCCAAACAACCTTTCACTTAGACTATCACCTATCTTTATGGGTTGGTGCCATTATCATCATCGGCTACACCTCTATCGGCGGTTTTCTTGCAGTAAACTGGACCGATTTTTTTCAAGGATCACTCATGTTTGTCGCATTGATGGTAGTCCCTATCAGTGCATTTTATCACCTGGATGGCTGGCAACAAATGTTTGATACCATTAAACAGATTGATATTCATGACGTGGATGCGTTCACTGGGGTCAGTATCGTCAGCATTATTTCACTACTTTCTTGGGGACTGGGTTACTTTGGACAACCGCATATTTTAGTACGTTTCATGGCAACACGTAATCCAAATGAAATTCCTAAAGCACGATTTATTTGTATGACGTGGATGGTTCTATCCCTTTACGGTGCTGTCTTTACTGGATTTATTGGCATTGCCTATTATGCAAATGCTCCTCTTGCTAATCCAGAAACTGTGTTTTTAGAATTTACACGACAATTATTCAATCCTTGGATTGCGGGAATTTTACTCGCTGCGGTACTCTCTGCCATTATGAGCACCATTGCAGCACAATTGCTGGCATCTGCCAGCGCACTCAGCGAAGATTTTTATAGCACCTTTGTACGCAAAAATGCATCCAATAAAGAACTCGTGATTGTCAGTCGCTTGACCGTATTGATTGTCGCATTACTCGCGGTATCCCTTGCACAAAATCCTAAGAATTCCGTTTTACAGCTAGTGGGATATGCTTGGGCAGGTCTTGGAGCCGCTTTTGGCCCCGTTATTTTGTTATCACTTTTCTGGAAACGCATGACTCGTAATGCTGCCATCGCAGGGGTTATCAGCGGAGGAATTATGGTTATCCTCTGGCAGCAACTTAGAGGAATTGCCAAAGGCGCAACCTCAGAGTTAGGTGATATGCTACTGTCTCTTTATCAACTCACTTCCGGTAACGCCCATGCAACCTTAACCCATATAGGCCATAGTTTCATGGCCCATAAGGAAATTTTTGAACTCTATCCTCTTGTACCAGGATTTATCCTCAGCATACTCGCTATCGTTATCACAACCTTTCTCACAGAAAAGCCCAGCGAGGCAATCTACCAAGAGTTTGCAACGTTTCAAGACATTCTTAACCGTTCTTAAAGAGTATTCAGAACTTGCTCTCCTATGGTTGCAAAACCAAATCTTTATCATGTATAACTGCTTCCCCAAGCTGGGCATTTTCGATGTTACCACGAATTTCTGCCACAACATCAAGCATCGCGATAATTTGTTCCTTGCTTGTGCCGTTTTCTAAAGGCTCTAGCACTGTGTTTGCATAAGCCTTATGTGATTCATCTTTACTATGAATCAGTTCAGAAAACTCTTTTGCTTCATCTATAAAGTCATTATTAGGCGTCGTATTATAAAGAAACAGAATGGATAAAGAGCGCATGAGACAGGCTTTAAATGATGTGGGGCCAAAATGCTCTTCACCTTCTTGTAAGTGTACTTTCATAAAATTAAAGTAGGCATTTGTTAATTTCGGGCTAACCATGCCACCATAATGCGCAGCTAAATTATCAATTTCACCCTGTGAGTAAATCGCACGCTTCATAGCAGGAAGGCCATGATCATTATCTTTTATGCGGGAAAAGAAACTCTTTTCCTGACGAATATTTGCTTTCCCTTGGTAATAACTCACAATTGCCACAGAAATAACATCGCTTAATAAACTATTTAAAAAACCTCGATCATCAGGGATAGCCGCATTAAGACTCGATGCTATTTGCGATTTTGCATCACGCAGCCCGGCAGGCAACAAAATATGGCTCAGATCCACTCTATCAATCGAAGGATAAAGAATTTTAATTGCATCAACATTGACACCCAATGGGCCAAATTTTTCAACGAATTTATCATTCATAATAAATATTCTCCACTTTTTTTATTTATCAATGGAGTTATTTTACTTAAAAAAAATTAGGGTAATATTAAACTTCGGTTAAATTCAACCATAACTTACGTTCAAAACAACCTTTGCGATGTTCCCAGAGAAAAATCCCCTGCCAGGTACCCAGCACTAGAGCGCCCTCATGAATAGGTATGGTTAAACTATTTTGCGTTAAGATTGTCCTAATATGAGCGGACATGTCATCAGGGCCTTCCTGGGTGTGACCAAATAATGGATCCCCATCGGGAACCAACCGTGCGAAGTAATGCTCTACATCACGGCAAACTTGAGGATCTGCATTTTCACAAAGGATCAGTGACGCACTGGTGTGGGCTAAAAATAAATGGCAAAGTCCTTGAGCGCAATTAGTACCCTTAACCCATTGGGAAACATCCTCGGTGATATTCGTGATAGACTTACCCTGAGTCTGAAATGTCAGTTGCTCTTGAAGCATAATATTAAATCCCCGGCGGGGTGATCCACCCCAGGAAAATAGCAATCAACAGCAGAATAAATAACCCCATGGATAAACCCACCCGCCAAGTCAATGCTCGAACCACACGATCAGATTGACTCCTGTCTTTGACAAGAAAAAAAAGTCCGCTACCCAAGCTATAAAGTATGACCAGTAAAAAAAATATAATAACCGCTTTAACTATCATGTCTTCCTCCCCCTTATGGTATACTCGTCGCGAGTATCATTGTTTTCACAAGTCAGTATGATTCATTATGAAAGCACTCCCTGGAAAAATTTCACTAGCCTTAGGCCCTTTTTGCTTCCGCTCGCACTGGGTTATAGCCCTGCTAATTGCCTTTTGCACCATCATCCTCATCAAGCTGGGACTGTGGCAATTGCGACGATACCAAGAAAAGCAGCAAATCATTGCAACCTATGATGCCAGAATGGCTCTGCCTGCGCAAAACATCACGCAACAACACCTTATTACCAATCATTTCAAATACTTACCTGTTAAGCTCACTGGACATTTTCTAGGCGCTAAAAATTTTTACCTGGATAATCAGTTCAATCGGCATCGCATTGGGTACCATGTATACAGTCCCTTCCAGATGAGCCATCCTCACGCCACCATACTCATTAACCGAGGCTGGATCCCGGTGGGCGCTGATCGAAAGATATTACCCACTGCAAAGACCACAGAACAAGAAATCACCTTAAAAGGCACAATTTATTACCCTCAAAAGGGCGTTATTTTAGGAGAAAATATTGACTCCACCCTAAAAGGATGGCCTAAACGTATCCAATTTATTGATTACCCCGCCCTCGGGGAAGCGCTTGATACTTCTCTAACCCCTTTCATCGTCCGGCTCGACAAAGATGCTCCCCAAGGTTTTCAACGAGATTGGCAAATCGTCAATATGCCTCCAAGCCGACATCTCGGCTACGCTGTACAATGGTTTGGGCTAGCTATCACCTTGATAGTTGTATATATTGCGGCTTGTACCAAGAGGGAAGGGTAGACTGTGTCAGCAAAGATCAAGATCACTAAACGGGAAAACCCCAAAAAATACAAGCGCCGGGTCAAGCTCCAAACCAAAACCCGGTGGCTTTTTTTGCTCGCTATCAGTGTCCCTGTTATTGCTTTTTGGGTACTTTTTAATTCATCTATCTTTCATTTTAATGGTACAAATAAAGGACTTTGGCTTCATCCCCCCCTGTCCATTGAAAATATTGGCCTAGAATCTGAAACCAATAAACCCATTGATTTCGAACTCTATCGAGGCCGCTGGATGTTGATGTACTTAAACGATACAGAATGCGCCGTTAGCTGTTTAGACAGTATGAATAAAATACAACAGGTTAGAATGGCCCTTGGCCGAGATCGCACCCGGGTAAGTGCGCTGATTGTGACACCCACTCCCAAAGAAGAGAATCCTGTCTTTAAGCTACTACACGAAGAATTTATCACCCTTCGTTACGCCACCATTGGAGAACAAAATTTAGACAGGCTGGTCGCTAAATTACCCCTTGAAAGCCGCCCCAAAGGAGAAGGGAAGATCTATCTTATTGATCCCAAAAGCAATATTGTCGTGAGCTACTCCATTTTGGTCAAAACAAAACGACTCGTTAAAGACATCGAAACGTTGCTCAAAACATAAATTCTGTTCTAGCGCAGACTAATACTGGCCTGATAAAAAATTAGGCGGTATAATGACCCCATTGAAAATAAGTGGGTCGATCCAATGACAACAACACCTGTAAAAAAGAATCTCTCTCGACTAGCAATTGTGGGCCTATTTGCCCTATTCATAGGCCCTTTTGCTCTCGCCTGGTATTTATTTAATCATCATGACTCATTGACCTGGAGCACGGTAAACCACGGGACATTAATTACTCCCACCATCAAAACCACCGATCTGGGCCTGCAAGGCCAAAAATGGCATATCTTATTTTTAACCGATGGTGCCTGCGAGCAACAATGCCAACACCAACAAGACTTAATCATTCGTCTTTGGCTTGCGATGGGCAAAAGAAAAGATCAAATCATTCCTGAAATGCTAACAACCTTCAAGGAAGACAACCACTTTTTAGCACTTTCAAAAAAACGCTTCCCCGATCTCATTATTTCTTATTTCCCTCAAGATAATCTCGCAACACTTGAAACACAACTTTCCCAAGACACGCTGCCAACGCTTTCTCCAGAAAATTTCTATCTTGCTGATAGACGCGGGCATATTATGATGGCCTATGCAGCCAATACAAACCCAAAAGCTATCATTAGCGACTTAAAACGATTAATCAAAGGATAATCATGAAAGCACTCACTCTTTTCACTAGCTTACTGGCGCTTAGCGTGATTTTACTGGGTGCTTATACTCGGCTGAATGATGCGGGACTCGGTTGTCCGGACTGGCCCGGTTGCTACGGCCATCTTGTTTTACCCAACAGTCACGAGCAATTATTACAAGCTTCTATCCAATATCAACAACCCGTTGAAAAAGGCAAAGCTTGGACTGAGATGACTCATCGTTACCTTGCAGGCTCTCTGGGACTCTGTATTTTTGTCTTATCTATCTGGGGATGTATCCGAAAAATTAAGAAAAAACAAATTCCCGTCTTACCCATACTGCTCATGGGACTCTTGGTTTTTCAAGCCTTACTCGGTATGTGGACTGTGACCCTATTACTCAAACCCATTATTGTCATGTTGCATCTTTTAGGTGGCCTCACAATTCTAAGCTTACTTTGGTGGCAATATCTGGGACTCAAAATACCCAAACGTAATCCCCACCCTGGCCAATTTAAAAGTTGGGCATTGATAGGGCTGCTATTGTTATTCACCCAAATTGCTCTAGGTGGCTGGACGAGCGCAAACTATGCTGCATTAATTTGCCCAGATTTTCCCTATTGCCAAGGCAAATTTTTACCTACGATGAGTTTCTCTCATTTTTTTAGTGACAAAAGTCAATTGGGACTCATCACCATTCACATGACTCATCGCTTTGGCGCACTGATTGTAGGCAGCTTTCTAAGCATTTTTTCGGTGATACTATGGCGTAAAGGTGCAAACAAAACTGTGCGACATTTAGGGCTAGTCTTACTGATTTTACTCAGCATACAAATTACCTTCGGTATTTTCAATATCATAAAATTTCTACCCATGCCCATTGCAGTAGGCCATAATTTAGTCGCTGCTTTATTGCTGATTATGATGCTGACGATTAATTTTCGTCTCCGGGAAGGAAAACTATCATGACCACTATTGCAACTCCCGCACCGAATTTATCAAAGATTCACGCATACATTGAACTGTGCAAACCCAATGTTGTGTTACTGATGCTGCTGACTGCATTTGTTGGGATGTGCCTTGCAACACCTACCTTTGTTGCTTGGAAACCTTTATGTTTTGGGCTTCTCGGAATTGCTTTTACTGCGAGCGGCGCTGCGGTCATTAATCATCTCATCGACCGTCGTATTGATGCATTGATGCATCGCACTCAAAGCCGCCCCATCCCCATGCAATCGATTTCCCCGGCAAATGCCTTTGCCTTTGCCTGTGCACTCACCACCGTTGGTATGTTGGTGCTACTCACCTGGGTCAATACTCTCACAGCTGTTTTAAGTTTTTTATCTCTGCTCGGATATGCAGTTATCTATACCATTTTTTTAAAACACGCTACACCCCAAAATATTGTAATTGGCGGGGCAGCCGGTGCTATGCCTCCACTATTAGGTTGGACATCCGTTACCGGCCATATTGATCCCCATAGCTTATTACTCGTATTAATCATATTTGTTTGGACACCACCTCATTTTTGGGCGCTGGCCATTTATCGCGTCAAAGATTATGCGAATGCAAAAATTCCGATGTTACCTGTCACTCACGGAATACCCTTCACTAAACTGAATATCTTGCTTTATACCTTTTTGCTAATACCCTGCACCATTTTACCTTATGTGGTGGGTATGAGTGGATGGATTTATTTTGTCGGGATCTTACTGCTTAACTTACGTTTTGTATATTGGTGCGTCCGCTTGGCCTGTAATCAAAACAAAATTATTGCATTCAAAACATTTAAATTCTCCATTTATTACCTAATGATTCTGTTTATTTTATTACTAGTTGACCACTACTGTGGCACCTATTATTGACTGAGAGGAAAATTCCCATGAAACCTTTGAAATTTTTACTGCCTGCCATTATCTTAGTTGCAGCTATTGCCGCCGGAGTAAAAAAGCACGACGCTCCTCTTGATCCAAATGAACTCTCTGCCACCGTATATGCTCAACCCCAAACCTTGCCTAGTTTTAATCTGCTAGATGATAACCAAAAGCCCTTCACTGAGAAAAACTTAAAAGACCACTGGAGCTTAATTTTCTTCGGTTTTAGCCACTGTCCAGGCTTATGTCCTACCACACTGTCGCAACTCAATACTATTTATCAACAGTTACCTGAAAATAAACTTCCTCACGTTGTGTTTATTACCATCGACCCCGAAAGAGATAATCCTCAACGACTCCATGACTATCTACCACAATTCAACTCTGACTTTATCGGTGTTACAGGCAATGAAAAAGACCTTGATAAACTAAAAAATTTCATGGGAGTGCTGGTGATGGCCCCTTCAGGCAAAGACGTTGAGGGTCATTATGACATTGACCATAGCGGTGCTATCATGCTGATTAACCCCAAGGGGCAGCTACATGCTTTATTTACCACACCTCACAATACCGACGTAATTGCCAGAGAGATTATGTTATTAGAGGAGCATGCTCGGTCATAACCTAAAGCTGCGGAATATTGCCTGCTGCATGTTGGATATTGTTTTCGAACCACTCAAGATATCCCGCACATTCTTCTGGATTTTTATCACGTCCTACCCGCAAATTAAAAAAATCACGCAGCTTATTGTATTCATCCGCCTGGTATAGGCTATGGGTATCTAAAATAGCGATGACATGGCGATAACAAGCTAAGGCAATTAATGTACTGTCATTGGTTTCTCGATACCAAAATTCATTGTAGTGAAACAAAGATGAAAGTTTCTTCTTCCGATAACGCAATTGAGCTAAATCAGGATCCGTTCCCCTTTGATGTTTTTGACCAATACCGATAGCCTTAAAAAGGCTGAGGATTTTTGGAACCGACAGAGGCGCTATCTGCGCATTAATGATTTTTGCAATGTCTTCATGATGTTTTTCATTTGTAAACTCTAATCCTGATGCTGAAATACAGGCTTTAAGACATTTAATAATATCTATATTCGGATGAGCCATCAGTCTCACCACGACTTCTTTACTTTTACTTGTGTAAGCATAATAGAATGCACTTCGCTGTTGATTATTTTCGATATTGACATCGATCCCGGGATAAATTAGTAATTGCATCACTAAATTTATTTTTTTATCCTTTGCCGCCCACATCAAAAGTGTCGAACCTTCGGTAAATTTAAAATTAACCTCCAGGATGTTATTACTGATTAATATTTTTAGCAAAGGACTATTGTCTTTAGCATAAATTAGCTCAAGCAAATTGGAAATGGCATCTTCATCTAAATTTCCATCACGAATAATAACTTGATTATCAACATTGTCATGACCTAAAAAAAGTGTCATAGCGCTTAAGTTATTACTGTGACAAACCAGCTGGAAAGGCGTTTGTCCCTTCCTATTATCGCGCGGGTTGAAATTAATATTTTTCTGATTAAGGAGCGTTTCAAGATAAGTGGTATCTTCTACAAAACAAGCTGCATGCAACGGTGTCTCACCTGCGTCATTTTTTGCATTAATGTCACTGTGATTTTTTATCAAATAATCAAAAATTCTTTTTTTCTCTGAGAGTATTGCCCAAAAAATTAAAGCGCCACAATCATCCACCGTATCATCCACGGTAATGTCTGTATTAGCAATCAACTTATCAAGCAATGCTACGTTATCATACAACATTGCTAACTCTAGCGATTTTTTTGAATTCTCCTGAAGCCATGGAGTGTTTGCATCTTTGTCTAATAAGGTAAGGAGAGATGAAATAATTTGTCGTTCTAAGGCTTTATCGTATAAAGCGTTTTTATCAATATTATGATTCTGTTCGCCGTCATCTGCATTGAGCATATATTATACCTCTATATTATTGGAGATTTCTTAATTGGAATATAACTAAATATAGTCCAGGTAATTTATTTTGGGGTTGGAATTTTGACATTTTATCAAAAATCACCTACCTTTGCCACATGATCCGACTATTTGACATTGTATTTTCCCTGGCTTTAGTGCTTGTGCTGACACCCTTAATGGGGATCCTCGCAATCATCATAAAATGGAAGGCGGGAAGCCCCGTTCTATTTACTCAATTGCGCACAGGGGAGTATGGCAAACCCTTTGTTTTGTACAAATTTAGCACTATGAATCAAGCAAGGAACACCGCAGGCCAGCTTTTGCCCGATAACCAACGACTTTCTCCTCTGGGCCAGTGGATGAGACAATACAGTTTGGACGAATTACCACAGCTTTGGAATGTATTAAAAGGTGATCTCAGTTTGGTAGGGCCAAGACCTTTGCTCCTTGAATATATCAATTACTATAATCCGGCTCAGGCAAAACGCCTGTGGGTCAGACCTGGTATAACCGGCTTGGCGCAAGTTAATGGTCGTAATGGTATTTCCTGGAACGAAAAGTTTGCATTCGATACACAATATGTTGAAAAAAGAAATTACATTAATTATTTCGCCATTCTATTAAAAACGTTACTAAAAGTCTATAAACCCGATCCCATCCAACAATCTATCACGGTTACCATGGAAAAATTTAAAGGAAACCCTTCATGAAAAAATTACTTGTTGTTGGCGCAGGAGGACACGGCAAAGTTGTCGCAGACGCAGCTAGCTTAACCGGTCAATGGAAAACCATCGCCTTTGTAGACTCACGCTACGCTAACCTAAAAGAAGTTATCAACTTACCCGTTATCGCAGATGAAGATTCAAGCTTTCAGTTACTCAATGAATATTCTGACGTTATTATTGCCATTGGCGATAACCTGAAACGCTACGAACTTGGCGAAAAATATCAAAGGGCAGGGTTTAACCTTGTCAGTGTCATTCATCCCAGCGCAACCATCAGCCAACATGCAAGCATAGCACCTGGTATCGTGATCCTTGCAAATGCTGTGGTTAATCCAGATGCTAGGGTAGGCACTTGCTCCATTATTAACACGGGGGCCATTGTAGAGCATGATTGTGCTATTGAAAAAAGCGTTCATATATCACCCCATGCAACTCTCGCAGGCAATGTTAGCGTGGGTGAATTTTCTTGGATTGGCATGGGTGCTAATATTATTCAAGACTGTCAGATCGGAAAACACTGTATCTGTGGTGCAGGATCGGTCGTATTAAATAATATCAGTGACCATTCCACGGTGGTAGGTATCCCTGCAAAATGAGTATTGCGGATCCCATTGCTCCCCTTGCTGAACGCTGCATTGAAGAAGCATACCGTTTACTACCACGTCCCCAACCCACTCAAAAAGCATTACAAAACTGCAAACTTATCGCCCATCGTGGAGTCCACCACCAACAAACTGAAAATACAATGCCTGCATTCCAAGCCGCCCTTGACTTATCGCTTTATGGCATTGAATTTGATATTCGCTGGACTAAGGATCTCATTCCCGTTGTCAGCCATGACCTCCACTGCAATCGATTATTTAATAAAAATATTACGATTGCTGACATTGATTTTATAACCTTTCGGAAAAATATACCTGAAATACCCACATTAGAAGAAGTTATTGCCCAGTTTGGAAAAAAAATACACCTGATGATTGAATTAAAAGAAGAACGGCTCACCAATCCAAAACAACAGGGGGCTATCCTAACCTCACATCTCAAATCTCTGAACCCAGCGGTGGATTACCACCTTTTGTCCTTAACACCGAGCCTATTTGATGCAATGTCCCTTAACCCTGTCAACTGCTTACTCCCCGTTGCCCAGTGGCGAGTTCGCCATATGAGCCAACTGACCAAAAAAAAATCCTATGCTGGGCTGGCTGGACATTTTTTATTACTCAATGATAGAATAGCTCACACGCATCAAACAATAAACCAATCCATAGGAACGGGCATGGTCAATAGTAAATATTGTTTTTTCCGAGAATTAAACCGCGGTGTCGATTGGGTATTTTCAGATTGTGCCGAAAATTTAGAACAGATTAGAAGGGCGTTAATTTCATGAAAATAAAATTTTTATCATTATTTTTGTTTGGCTTGCTACTCGCATGTAGCAAGCCTGATGGGGCAGATGCTAATAACCATCCCATTCATTTTAAAGATTATCAAAATAAATGGATTATTCTAAATTATTGGGCTAGCTGGTGCACATCGTGTTATAAAGAAATCCCTGAATTAAACCGTCTTTATCAACAACATAAAGATAAAATCGCACTATTTGGGATCAATTATGATCAAGAACCTATTGAAAAAATACAGGCTTTTTCAACTCAACAACGGATCACCTATACCATGCTATTATTCGATCCCGCTGTTCAATTTGGCATACATGATAATATCGAAAATCTTCCGGCAACCTTTGTGATTGCGCCCGATCGCCAGCAAATTAAAAAATTATTAGGCCCACAAAGTGAAAAAGATATATTACTAGTGATGATGGAAATGGCATCGGGAAATTCAAAAAATTAAGGAGCAAGCATGGCTCATACATGTCGCAAATTTCATATTTCTGGAAAAGTGCAAGGAGTTTGGTTTCGAGCATCCACCCGAGAACAAGCCATCAAACTAAACCTCACAGGGTATGCAAAAAATCTTATAGATGGCCGGGTTGAAGTGGTCGCTTGTGGTGAATTTCAAGATGTAGAAAAATTGGAAACCTGGCTCTGGCAGGGATCTGAAAATGCCCGAGTAGATGATGTCGATACTCAAGCCATTGAACCTCAGCACTACAATAAATTCAGTTAAAAATCAAGTTGTTAACGTATCACACTTGGAGACTGCTGCACTTCTCATTAGAGCATAACGTTGTGAACGTTAGACTAAGGTCAGAAGATGAACATCGATACCATTAACGAAAACCTCGCAACAGGAAACATTGATAATGTGAAAATGTTGCCTCACATCCAGCGACTCCAATCGGCACCTTTTATTTTTGAATGTAATTTTGGACTCCAAGAACTCCCCACCGAGCCCTGAGAGTTCGACACGAATATCACTGTTTATTCTTGGATGCTGCGGACGAGCCGCAGCACGTAGGCGGTAGGGGGAAAATCTTAAGATAGATCTACAAAAATCGCCTCTACTTAAAGACAAAAAGCCCACTGGACGGGGTTTAAAAGCTAATATTCATGAGTGCCCAACAACCCACCCCTACGTGCCGCGACTCGTTCGCAGCATCCAAAAAAAGATCGAATAATTCGGTAAAGCATCATGTTGGAAGCACTCTTTAGCTAATCCCGTGTTTTTAATAAATAATTTTCGAATATTCGTGACGAACTCTCAGCACCGAGCCGGGCATACTCTTGATCCGAGGCCTCTCTTTGGCACCCTTAGGTTTTTGGCAAAACAAAAAGCATGAAATTGATTTTTATGAGCTTACTGAGGGGTTTATTGAAGTAAAACGTGGTAAATGCACTGCTATAGAGTTTGCATGGTTTACTCGCCAATTTAAAAAACACTCATTGAAAGTTATAAACAAAAATGAATTTACTACACAGATATTGGAAGGATTACTCCTTGAAAATTACCTATTATCCCCATAATATACCCATAGCGGATGATTTCTCTACAGGGTAAGCAATTTTTTTCTTAATAAATAAAAAGAACCGTTATCATCAAGTTTGATTCGAAAACGAACTTTAGCAACACGATCCACATACCACGTAACCAGTAATGTTTCTTTATCAAGATAATGCACCTCTCCCTTTTCTATTAGGCGATATAATCCCCATGGGCCTTGAGAGTTAGCTTCTAGAATTAATTGGTGTTTTGCATCATAGGCGTAGATCCCAATTTCATGAATATTCTCAGACCAACTGAATTGACTCCATTCTTGAGGGCCATTCTGATAATTAATCACCGTATCACCTACTTGAAAAACTAACTCTTGGATCCCAGGCATTGGATCTGGACGTACAGACCAAGAAAAACCAAACTGTTTACCACGATGAAACAATCCATGAGAAAGCAAATTAAGTTGTTTAATACGCTCGCTTAGATCTTCTGGCCATTTTTTTTCCCGATGGGAAAAGATACCATAAAGACCATGCTCAGGATGAAAAAAATCGCTTAATTTTTGCAACGACACATCAGCACCTTGCTTTGCAAAAGGGTATCCATTCAGTAAATTCCGTTTATAAAAAGGCACGATCTGTGTTTTCCAATACTGTCTGATACGAACTTCATGGGATTTTAAAAAATAATTGTTCGCGTTATCAAATGGCATATTAAGTAAGCGCTGAACCAACTGGGACATATCGTTATCATGATAACTAAAACTATTAATAAGATCAGATGCATCAGATAATTCGTCACTGCTTGGTGAATGGTTATTTTTTACTGTTTGATATAATGTAGACAATGCTGAAAAATAAAGATCCTCTTTAAATGATTGCTTAGGAAAATTCACATCTTCAGCATAGTTGTCTTCTATAAAAGAAACAATTTTTTTAATTTGATCAGGGTTTTTTATTAAATAGTCTAATTGATTTTCTAGAGAAAATCTTGTATTTACTGGCATGGGTTTAATAGAAAAAACAAAATCCATCCAAGCCTGTTGTCGCGCAATGATAAAATATTTCTTCACTTCATTAAGTTCATAACTGGCTTGGTTTGTTGACAGCGTTAATAGTAATTTTTCTGCTATATTCTTAAGATGAGCATCCCAAGGATTGAGATAGAAAGTATCTAATCCATCACTATGAAAAATACTGCCTTCAACAATATTTTCTACTGTCACTGATTTTTTCCCGGAAGCAATAGCTTTAAGAACAAGAAATGTACGATAAGAAGTATCAACATTAAATAAATTATTTTTTGCTTTTGTTAGCCAATTCTCGTTAACTTTCCAAAAATCATTTTTACTGCAAAACAAAAAATCAATAGTACTGGAGAGATTATCGCCTAGATCAAACATTGATTTAAGATAAGCTTCCATGGCATTAGCACAGAGTATTTTGTCTGTTTTTCTGCCACGAAAAATACCATAGGTAAAGTATGTCTGAAGATACTCAGAAAGAAACTCTTCACGTTGAGTTAAATCAGATAATTGCCACGCTTTATTATATTCTCTTAACTGAAAGCTTAATGTTTGAAAAACCGGAGAGGAGACATCCATCCCATATGATAAAAGATATTGGGATATTTTTTTGCTATTCCCTCGAAATGGAAAATGATTTTTTTTATGAATAGTCATAACCAAGTTATTAAAAACAACTGCGTTCTGCTTTAATGAGCTTGTTGATTGTTGAAGCTGATGACTAAGTGATTTTATCTCAGCAAATGGCTGCCAAAAAACCAATTTTAAATTAACTAATGAAAATAATATTAAAAATACCATAATGAATATTTTATATTTATATTTTTTGTTTGTTATTTTTATTAAAAAATCGTCTATTTCAGAAGAAGCTTCTGTCATCTTATCCGTTTTAACAATTGATTTGTGCCACACCTTTTGCTGTAGTTGATAGTCTAACCGGAGATGCTGACTCGGCAAGGGATATTTTAGACAATCTATCGTAGCTAGTGTCATAGATTGCTGTAACTGTTGTACAACTTCATCATAACGACAAGATAACTCATAAGACAAACTAAAAGCATTCCAATGTTGAATGAAATTTACTTCACTTTCAGCCAATTGATATCGAGCATATTCATTAGGAAATTCATGCAACCCTAAAATTTTATTATGACCGACAATGATAAGATGCTTAGGGATCCTCTTTGAGGATAATTTTACCGCCTCAGAAATTTTGACGATACGCTCGTTCAATGCCTCAGTATTCAATAATAAATCTTCAATTGAAACAATCATCAAAAATTGTGATATTTTCTCTTTTTTTAAATTTTCAAGTGAAATGCAAGATAAGTTAAGCAACTGTATATCACCATCAACCACCATCACTCTTTTCTGAGATGATATTATTTTTCGTAACTGATTGAATAGAGAAATAAAAAAATACTTAACTCTTGAATAAATCACTGGTCACCCTATTTATATCAAAGAGCGAAGGGTTTTGATGGTTTGATGTACAGCCCATGTGTTCCTCAAAAAAAATATCAAAAGGAAAAAGCTTTGCAATAGAACAAAACTTATTGCAAGATAAGGTATTTTCCGTGAATATGTTTTTTTATGATCACTGACTATTTGGCGTTCTTCATTTAGGATTTGACATATCTGTGAGATATAGCCTTGCCTTATTTTTTTATTTTCTATTCGGTATTTTCCATAAAATCCAAAGTATAAACAAAAAAGAAATATTTCTAATTTAATTTTATTTTTTTCAGCCAAGAGAAGTTTTAATTTTTCATAAAACATCTCTCCTCCATTTTGAGTGGAAAAAAATTCTCCTTGCAAAGTGTTTTTTACCCAGACATCACGGTGTTTTATTTTTTTGTTTAAAACAACATCATCAACTGTCGCCGCTAAAGCAAAAACAACATCCTCATTCCCTTCAACTTTTTGTAAAATTTTTAGCTGGGTGACCATATAGTCACGAAAATCTAATAACCCTTTTGGCTCCTCCTCCCAATGATAAGCACAATGAATATGATCGAAGACTCCCATACAACTTACTAATAACTCAGACATATCGATGCACCACCAATGTTATTTGGCATTCATGAAATAATTCAGGAACAAATATTCCTAGATTTCGTGTTACAAGAATTTGATCCCAACACATCCCATGATTAATCATTTCAAATAAATGTTGCCCCTTTGCTAAAGTAATAGAACCAGGTGGATGGTGAATGGTTTTTAAACTCACTCCAGGTATACTAGAAGAAACTATTTTTGATAAATCATCCATTGAAGCAATTTTGATACTCTGTATAAAGTTGTCTTTCCAATCACTCCCAACCATGGGTGATGTCACTATCAGATAAATACGTCCCTCATTTAAGTCTGCGAACTCTATATTTTGAGAAAAATAGTGATTCTTATCTTTTTCCTCTAAGGCAATATTTTTATAAGAAGTAGGGATGATACTATGATACATTATTTCTAACTGCTCCTTTAAATTATGGAAGGTTCTAGCCAAATGCTCATGCTCATATTCAATAATCTGAAAATGACAAGCATCCCTTGATAACCCTGCCAAGTAAGACAACAAATCCATGCAAGTGGTATAAAATTTTTCTGGCGTAGCGTGATATTGACAACTTAAAATCTGAAGCCTAGCAATAGATTGTGTTGTGATTGATGAAATATGGTTTAATAAATTAACATCTCCAGCCATATTCATTCCAGATAATTGGCTTTTTAAAATCTGTATTTTTGTATTTAGAAAAGTGATAAATGAAAGTAATTCATTATGCAAATTATCATCAGATGAAATAAAAATGCTAGGAATATAGTAATCTTTTTTCACTTGATAGGTTGTGTCAAGAAAAACCTCTGCTACTTTTATCGCGTAAAATTGCTCAAGACCCGTCCGAGATGTTAGTAGATAAAGTTCTGGCTCAGCAAGTAAAATTTCTGTTTTTCGATCATTATCATAACAGTCTTCGATAGCCTCATAAGATCCGTTCCAGCGGCATATTGTTTGTGATGCGGGATATCCATTAATATTTCCAACTTCCTGGTTGACAGGTAAACCAATAAATATTTCTTCGACTTGTCCTGGTTCAAGACGAAGCTGACAACTTAGTGGTTTCCCCTGTTGGGAGTTAAATTGTATCCATTGGCGATTAGGAAAAATAGCTTCTAACTTTTTTATTCGCAACAAGCCTAATGCCAAATCATCCCTATCAATATCCCATTCAATAACCCCATAACCAAATGGAAAGAAATTGTTTTGTATTACCTGTAAAAATGCTTCATGGGATTGATCCCAACATTGTAAATGCTGTTGAGATAAATTCATCCCTTCGATCCAAACAACTTTTTTTTGCTTGATCATATTAGTTCACTTCCTCAATTTGACTATCAGTTAAACGGAAATAAAATTTCTGATACATAAGATGAGATTTAATCGGAAAAATTATTTTCCAATGATCGTTATGTGAACGCCGAAACAAAGCAAAAATACCGACGTACTTCGCGCCTTTACAAGGTTTTAATGTTATTTTTTTTTGAGATCCAGGATTTAAATATAATTCATGAGAACAAATTAAATCCTTCTGTAAAAAAGTTACATCATGCTTCCATAGTTGTGAAAAAGTACCCGAGCGAAAATGAGTATCATCAGAGAGTTGGTACACTCGAACTAATACGGGCAATGATTGTTGATACTGATTCAGGTTAAGTTTTGCGGCAGTATCAAATTGTAAGGCAAGCCCAGACTGGCTGCATGCGGCTAAATAAAATACGGCAAAAAATAAACCAACAGAGACTGCTCCCTTAGTTAATCCACCATCCATCAGCGCTCTCACGTATTCTCCAAGTAATAATTTTTTTATAAACTATCACGAAGAACCGCGGGTTACAATCTTTATTTTATAAAATTTTTATTCTTTAATTCATATTTCAGGCGTGGCAACTGCCCGGGGAACATTCCTGCTCTAGAATAAAGGCAAGAAGCGGTTACCTCAGATACAGGCGCTGAAGTGTGAATGGTAAAATCTTTCGCAGCATAAACTGTACCAACCACTGGTGTAGGCCCATAAATTCTACAACTCTCATCAAGTGGCCCATAGGTACTAGCGCTTGTACTGACCATCCCATAGTCTTGAGCCATGGTCGTCGTCGGCCCATAAATAGGCTGAGCCTCTGGGATTGGCCCATAACTTCTCTTGGGCTGATCGGTCGCGGCATAGACCCTTCCCGTCTTAGAAATTTCCCCAAACCAACGCTCATCTTCAAGAGCTGTCGCATAATCTGATGTTGTCTGGACAATGGCTCCATAATATTTCGTAGTTTCAGGTAGATTGCCGTAGTGAGCCTGGGTTTGAGCAATTGAGCCGTAATAGGCTACTTGCTGCTCAATGGGCGCATACACCTTGCACCGCTCACTTATTGGGCCATAGACTTCCACTTGGCTCTCTCGGCCCCCATAATGAGGATGGGATTGATGACCCGCTGGACAATTTCCCAACAGTTTGTTGCATGCTTTCATGGCTGCAAAATTTGGCATATACGCATACGCTGTCATATTAATCAGGAAAAAAAGTATCCCAAACCCTAACTTACCCACCACACGCATTCACCTCAGATAGACTCAAAAACGTCATTCAAATT
The DNA here is from genome assembly GCA_021773305.1 of Gammaproteobacteria bacterium. Classification (GTDB taxonomy): domain Bacteria; phylum Pseudomonadota; class Gammaproteobacteria; order UBA1113; family UBA1113; genus JAJFKH01. Next base: position 32,410 of record JAJFKH010000033.1, read on the forward strand.
ATAGCCCAAAATTATGATCATTCTATTTGACAAAAAATGGCTAACTATCGTACCTTAGATGGCAACCTTTTACCAATCTGGACAATACTGCCATGGATAAAATCTTCATCCAGGATTTAAAAATTAAAACGCTCATCGGCATACATGCCTGGGAACAGCAGGTGCCTCAGACATTATTACTCGATGTTACCCTCGCTTTTAATCACAACAAAGCGGCAGGCTCTGATGAAATCAGTAATACAATAAATTATGTCCACGTCGTTGAAAAAATTCATCAAATTACAGATAACGAACATTTTCAATTGATTGAAACCCTCGCAGAAAAAATTGCGCGATTATTACTCAGCACATTTGCTGTCGAACAATGCTGCATCAAAATTAATAAATTAGGAGTATTGCCCAACTGCCGCGCTCTCGGCATTGAAATCACCCGGAAAAAATAATGGCAAACATCTTTGTTGGAATGGGTAGCAATCTTTTTCGAGAAAAAAATATTCGAAATGGATTATGCGCCTTAGAAACTGTATTTGGATCATTAACCCTCTCATCCATTTATGAAAACGAGGCGATGGGTTTTGTGGGACAGCCTTTTTATAATTTAGTCATTAAATTTTTTTCAGAATTACCTCCTTCTAAAATTATTGATCACTTACATAGCATCGAACAGCAGCATGGACGCCCTGCAAAATCTCCAAGTTTCCGCTCCCGTACTCTCGATCTTGACCTGTTACTATATGATGACTTAATCATTTTTAACAGTGAGTTGGAGTTACCCCGAAAAGATATTTTACAATACCCCTTTGTCTTACGACCATTAGCAGAAATTGCTGGATCACAAACACATCCTCAATTCCAGCTGACCTATAACGAGCTTTGGAGTAAATTTAAAAAAAACAGCTCTGTTTTAAAAAAAATTAACATCACAAAAATAATAGGAGAGCAAAAGGAATTGTCCGAAAAAGAAGAACCAATGGACATTTATTACTTGGGGGATCATAATACCGAGTCATGACTTGCATCATATATTCCCATATACGAAGCGGCATTTTCTTATTTTCGGTAGATTGATGCTCAACTAACACATACATAAAAACATCTCCTCCTGCCTTCATCGGAATTCGACATAGAACATCACACACCACTTCATCAAAACTATCTTTAATAAAATGGGTCTGACAATTTTCCAATCCCTCAAGCTCCAGATCGGCAATAATCTATGAGGGTAAGTAAGATTCGATAAAGTCTGTTGCGAACTTTTTTCGCTCCATGAGTGAGCGCATAAAGTAATCGTGGGGTGTTTTGACAAAATCCTTCTTCTTGCTGTTGTCCATAACCATTCCTTTTTTATCAGAAAAATAATTATAGACATAATTATTGTATTTTCAAATAGATATTATTGGCGACTCACATTGATACGTTTCAGGGCGAAGTATCACTCCTGAATTTGACTTAACTTGCCACCTTCAAATGTGAGTACCAATGGAGAACTATACTGACCTCGACTGTAAATCCACGTTGTTATTTTAGTAGTAGGGCCTTGAGTAGTTTTAGGTTGTGTGGTTGTGGAAGTAGGGCTGCCGCAAGCCGCGAGCAAATCATCGGAAGAACCACCCACTTGGATGCTGGACTGACTAAAACAATTTTCAGAACCACTCTGAGAGCCACTCTGCATAATATTCGTAATCTTACCATTCGCCACTTCTACTGTGGTAGAGGGGCCACTGCGCACAACCGTTTGTTGGGAATAATTTCCAAGACCGGTACCTTTATCCACCTGAGCATTTTCATATGTCCAATATTGGATGGCTGTGGTGGTTTCATTCTGCTTGTCACTGTCGGTACTGGAGGTCGGCTGGCCACAAGCCTGTTGCACCTTGGACATAGAGTCGCCTTCATTAACATAGCCGTTACCTGCGGGAGTCGAACAATAATACGCTAGAGCTTGGGCGCTCAGCAAAAAACCAGCCACAGCAAGAATTGCGATTCGAAACACATTCATTACTAACTCCTTGATTTAGAATAAGTAAAATAATTTGAGATCAGTGTAATACATCTTTTAGTGTATTTAAGGCATTTTTCTCTAACTGCCGAATACGTTCGGGAGAAATGCTATATTTATCTGCTAAAGATTGCAGGGTTTCTTTTTTTTCACCTAACCAGCGAGCGGTTAAAATATGTTGGCTGCGAGGATCAAGTTGCGCCAGCGCTTCTTGCAAATCATGGCTACCTTGAGCTGCCCAGTTATCCGATTCAATAAGCATCGCAGGATCCATGCTTTTATCTTCGAGATAATGCATAGGCGCTTGGAAATTTTCCTCATCGTTTGTAGGATGACCGTCAAACGCCGCATCGTGGGCATTGAGCCGCTCTTCCATCCGCAACACTTCCGCTTCACTTACATTGAGCGCACTAGCAACATCTTGCACTTCTTGGTTGCTGAACCAACCCAAACGTTTTTTGCTATTACGCAGATTAAAAAACAATTTACGTTGAGCTTTTGTGGTAGCAATTTTAACAATTCGCCAATTCCGAATAATAAAATCATGCATTTCAGCCTTGATCCAGTGAACAGCAAAGCTCACGAGTCGTACACCTACGCTGGGATCAAAACGTTTAACCGCTTTCATTAAGCCTATATTACCTTCCTGAACCAAATCTGCCCGGCTCAAACCATAACCAGAATATCCCGCAGCAACCTTCACCACAAATCGTAAATGTGCCAGCACTAACTTACGAGCCGACTCTAAGTCATTGGATTCACGATAATTATTTGCCAACGCCTGTTCTTCTTCTAAGGTCAACATAGGGATTTCATTAACCCGATAGCTATAGGCTTCCAGGCTCCCGATAGGAACCGCCATTTGATAAAGTTGTAGATTTTTGCCCATTTCTTCACCTATTATTTCATCGATTTACCCGATTTTAGCACTCTTAAAGCAAGAGTGCCAGTGATTTTTTATTAAGCAAATCTTAACTATAATTAAGGTTATCAACAACTTGAACACGTGAACTCGTACTATGATTCGATGGATCCTACTCTTATATGCCTGCACCTTCACTCAGGCGGCTTTTGCAGGGGATACTACATTTCAATTTCCTGTGGATTGCCAATTGGGAGAGAATTGCTATGTCCAACTTTATGTAGACAATGGTGCTCGCGATGAAATCATTGATTTTAAAGGAGGCTATCTCACTAACGATAAACATACAGGGACAGACATTGCCGTTGCCACTTATGAAATGATGGACAAAGGCATTCCTGTGCTTGCCGCGGCGGATGGCACTGTATTAGGGATCCGGGATGAAGCTCCGGATCATTACAGCCGAAAATATGATTTTGATGAAGAAAAAGCTTGTGGTAACGGCCTGCTCATTCGACACAACCCTCAGTGGACCACTCAATATTGCCATATGAAATTAGGATCCATCCGCGTTAAACAGGGGGACAAGGTCAAAGCCGGAGAAAAATTGGGTTTGATGGGTTCCTCCGGTAGAGCTGATTTTCCCCATTTACATTTTGTCATTCGCCACTACGGTAAAGTCGTGGATCCTTTTCCAAGTAATTTATGGGCAAACCCCATTGACTATATTCCTTTTGGCGCGATTGACATGGGACTTACCCATCAACGGATATCAGTGAAAGATGTCATTAATCGCGCGCCTCGGCAAACAACCTTTAGCAGCGAAGATGAATTGGTACTCGCCTGGATCCGAGTATTTGGCGTTGAAGAAGATGACATTATTCGTTTTGCATTTTACACACCGGAAAATCAATTATTCGGAACACCTTCCGCTGTGAGAGTTGATGGCCATTTTAAAGAATGGTTTAGTGCTGCAGGATTTACGTTATCAAAAAAAGTTACGTCTCATTTGAGCGGCCAGTGGTGCATTGTGTACGAATACAAAAGAGGAAATAGCCCTTGGGTTACCTTGGGAGAGTTAACCTTTCAAGTAAATCACTCACCCATCAATACCTAGGGCCACTTTGGATCTACGTCACTCGCGATTTTCTATTCAAGACAAGCATAAACATCAAATCGATAGCGTTTCCCCTTAATTTGCCAGTGGGGTTTACGATTATCAAGGGGCGCGGCCCATTGAGGACGTTTGACCACGACTCGGGATTTGGCAACCTCAAGGGCTAGAGAGATTAACTTAGTTTCATCTTCAGAATAACCTACCATGCGCTGTAATAATTGCATATCTTTTTTGACCAAAGCTGATTTTTTCTTTTCTGGGAACATAGGATCTAAATAAACAACATCAGGAGCATCACAGGTTTTCATAAAATCACACGCATCTTGATATATCAAGGTCAAAGATACATCTTCTGACAACCTCTCTAAGGCATCCTCTAAAAGTGCCGCCAATACAGGAGAGCGTTCTAGCATAGTCACCTGGCAACCTAAACTTGCTAAAAGATAGGCATCACGACCAACACCTGCGGTTGCATCAAGCACTGTCAGTGACGCTCCTGCCCCACTCACCCCCACAGCTTTGGCAAGAGGTTCTTTAAACTTTCCCCCTTGGGATGTCCTATATTGCAGGGACTTTGCATTAAAATCGACGTAAAAGGGTTTTTCGCTGACATTGCAAAGGGCGAGCTTACCAGGAGAATACAATAGATACGCTTCTGTAGGGATAGAATGTACCAGAGAGAAACCATAGGTCGCTGCAATCTTTTTCACCGTCTTTAATTCAGACTCAGATGATGGCATGATAGGAAATCGGATGGCTGTCATTTTTAGGAGAATGGTTGATGAAAATCGCTGTTGGCGCTGATGAGCGTCTACCCCTGGTGGAAGAAATCATAGCATACCTACGCCAACAAAGCCACGACGTTCATTATTTTGGCCCGGAAGACGATACTGTGCACCCCTGGCCAGAGATCGCACAAAATGTCGCTCAAGCTGTCACATCCAAGGCCGTTGATGAAGGCATTTTACTGTGTTGGACTGGTACCGGTGTTTCCATTGTTGCTAACAAATTTCCAAACATTCGAGCAGCCTTGTGTGTTGATCCTGAAACTGCGAGGGGCGCTCGGCTGTGGAATAATGCCAATATACTCTGTCTCTCCATACGCAATACGTCCACGGCCATTGCCGAAGAAATTTTAGCTCAATGGTTTGCAACCCAATATGTTCCGAATGAAACCGATGACAAACATTTGCAACGAATCACAACCATAGAATCTATGCGTGAATAAAATTTATATTCATAATTGGTTGGTAATGAACGCCGCCACTCGAATCCAATTCATGAACTAAACTTATAAGGTTTCTTTCATTTTACGATTCATACTCCTATGACTGACTTACATGACTCAAAATGGTATATCAACCGGGAACTGAGCTGGTTAGCCTTCAATGAACGGGTATTATGCCTTGCTGAGGACAGTTCTCTACCGCTCCTAGAAAGGCTGCGCTTTTTATTCATAAGCTCAGGTAATTTAGATGAATTTTTTGAAATCCGAGTGGCCGGTGTGAAACAACAAATCGCGGTCAAATCCCATCATCGAGGAGCCGATGGCTTATTACCAGAACAAGTATTACAAAAAATCAGCCACAAAGCCCACGAATTAGTCGATAGGATCTATCAAGTCCTCAATCATGATTTAATTGACTGTTTAGCGAAAGAGCAAATTCACCTGATGGCTCCCGATGACTGGGATCCTACCCAAGCCCAGTGGATTGAGCATTATTTTGAAAAGGAAGTACTCCCTGTCATCAGTCCCATTGCCCTTGATCTTGCTCATCCTTTTCCTCAGCTCGCGAATAAGAGCCTAAATTTTATTGTTCGCTTAAAAGGCAAAGATGCGTTTGGCCGCAAAGGAAATCTTGCAATTGTTCATGTGCCTCGCTCCATTCCTAGAGCCATCCTTGCGCCAAAAGACATTAATCATGAAAAAACTTGGCTTTTCTTTTTAACGTCCATTATTCATGCCCATGTGGAAAAATTATTCCCCGGCATGGAAGTCGGGGGCTGCTACCAATTTCGCATTACCCGAAACAGTGATTTATTTCTTGATGAAGAAGAAATTGAAGATTTAGCCCTGGCACTGAAAACCAGCTTATTTTCGCGACATTACGGCAATGCCGTGCGTCTTGAGATTGATGCTAACTGCCCCGATGACATTGCCAATTACTTATTGCAAAAACACCAATTAACCACAGAAGATATGTACCGAGTGAATGGGCCTGTGAATATTACTCGCTTTATGATGATCATGAATTTGATTGATCGACCTGATTTACATTACCCTCCCTTCACCCCCAAGGTTCCTCAAGAATTAAAACAACAAAAAGATATCTTTGCTGCCATCCGCGAAATGGATATTTTAATGCATCACCCCTACCAATCTTTCGATCCGGTTTTAGCATTGATTCACCAAGCAACAGTTGATCCTAATGTTTTAGCAATTAAACAAACTCTCTATCGCACGGGGGCCGAATCAAAAATTGTTAATGCACTGGTGGAAGCCGCCAGGGCAGGCAAAGAAGTCACGGCTATTATTGAACTGCGAGCGCGTTTTGATGAAGCATCAAACATTGAATTAGCCAACCGCCTACAAGCCGCTGGAGCATTAGTTGTTTATGGAGTTGTGGGATACAAAACCCATGCAAAAATGATATTAATTGTACGCAGAGAAAACAACCAACTCAAACGTTATGTGCACCTTGGCACCGGAAATTACCACGCAAGAATTGCTAGAGAATACACAGATTTCGGTTTATTAACTTATGACCAAACGATTGGGGAAGATGTGCATGCCATTTTCCAGGAACTGACCGGCATGGGCAATGCCGCTGCAACAAAAAAATTAATCCACTCACCTTTTTCTTTAGACGCTAAATTTCATCAATTAATCGATACTGAAATTGATAATGCAAAAAATGGATTAGACGCAAAAATTATCGCAAAAATAAATGCCATTACCGATGAAAAAATCATTCGCAAACTCTATCAGGCTTCTCAGGCAGGGGTCAGTATAGATCTTATTGTCAGAGGCATTTGCAGCTTACGTCCTGGCATAAAAGGGATCTCGGAAAACATTCGTGTCAGATCTGTATTAGGCCGTTTTCTGGAGCATTCACGGTTTTTTTATTTTTACCAAAATGGTCAAGACATCCTCTATTGTGGCAGCGCAGACTGGATGGAACGCAACCTCTACCATCGGGTAGAAGTTTGCTTCCCCATTGACAACCCACACATAAAAGCGACCTTTATGTGTGACATTTTCCCCACTTATTTCAGTGGAGAAAACCCGTGTTGGACGCTACAAGGAGACGGCTCCTACCTCCAACAACCCATAACAACGTCAAAAGGCGGTGATATACAAGAGGCATTCATTAATGGTTTTGCGGAATAATACGTGTTTTTATCTATATTTTGTTAAAAAATACTTGCATTATTCATCTAAATCGTTTGAAATTGCGTCTATACTCAAAACGGGTAAAATTGTTGCTCAAATTGAGAACGATTTTGGTAAAAGAGGCTAAATTATGAGTGCTTTAATCAGTGCGGTTTCCGACGATAACTTCGAAGCGGAAGTCTTAAGTTCAGAGAAACCAGTATTGGTTGATTTTTGGGCGGAATGGTGCGGCCCCTGTAAAATGATTGTCCCATTGCTTGAGGAAATTGCGGAACCTTTCCAGGAAAAAGTGAAAATCGTAAAGCTCAATATCGATGAGAACCCCGAAACCCCGCCGAAATACGGGATCCGGGGCATTCCCACATTGATGATCTTTAAAGACGGCAACCTGGAAGCTACCAAAGTGGGTGCATTAACAAAATCACAACTAACTGAATTCATTAATAATTCTCTAGAAGGCTAAGACAGATCTCCCAACAAATTTGTGGAGTCCAGCCCCATCTAGACAATTATAAAAAATTTTGCTACTGTGATACGGAGATTTCTAAAGGAATAGTACGAAATATCTTTTCGCTATAACAATTTTCTATGAACAGAGCAATTTTTCCTCAACAATGATCTAAAATTTGGCCCGTGATGGCCTGAGATCTTGTAGGGGCAAAATTCGCTCTTTCTGAATCGTCCAAATAATGGCTATACCGGCATTATTTGGGTATTGTCCAACACTTAAAAATGCGTGGCTTCACTCCATGAACCTAACTGAACTAAAACAGCAATCAGCAGCGGAACTTGTTCCCATCGCTGAAAGTTATCATATCGAAAATACATCTCGGATGCGTAAGCAGGATATCGTGTTCAATATTCTCAAAGCAGAAGCTCACAAGGGAGGCAAGATATCTGGAGATGGTGTCTTGGAAATCATGCAAGATGGCTTTGGTTTTCTTCGATCGTCTGATTGCTCCTACCTGCCTGGCCCTGATGATATTTATATGTCTCCCAGCCAAATTCGACGTTTTGGCTTACGTACCGGTGATAATATTGCGGGTGAAATTCGTCCTCCTAAAGAAGGCGAGCGTTACTTTGCACTACTGAAAGTGGATGCAATCAACTATGATCCCCCTGAAAGTACAAAAAATAAAATTCTCTTTGAAAATCTTACACCCCTGCATGCTACAGAGCGACTATTTATGCAGCGGGGCAATGGCACCACAGAAGACATCACCAGCCGTGTCATTGATTTAGCAGCTCCCTTTGGTAAGGGACAACGGGGTTTAATCGTTTCACCTCCTAAAGCGGGTAAAACTATTATGCTACAAAGCATTGCACAGTCCATTGCCGCAAATCATCCAGATTGTCACCTCATTGTGCTACTTATTGATGAACGCCCGGAAGAAGTGACTGAGATGGCTCGTTCGGTAAAAGGAGAAGTCATTGCCAGTACATTTGATGAACCACCCACTCGCCATGTGCAAGTTGCCGAATTGGTCATCGAGAAAGCCAAACGTTTGGTAGAACACAAAAAAGATGTTGTTATCTTGCTAGATTCTATTACTCGACTTGCTAGGGCTTACAATACGGTTGTTCCATCTTCGGGCAAAGTCTTAACCGGTGGTGTGGATGCCCATGCGTTACAGCGGCCTAAGCGCTTTTTTGGTGCAGCCCGTAATATTGAAGAGGGTGGCAGCTTGACAATCCTTGCAACGGCACTCATTGATACGGGTTCTAAAATGGATGAAGTTATCTACGAAGAATTTAAAGGCACCGGTAATATGGAAGTCCACCTGGATCGCCGTATTGCAGAGAAACGTATATTCCCCGCAATCAATATTAATCGCTCTGGTACACGTCGTGAAGAATTATTGATAAACAACTCAGAGTTACAAAAAATTTGGATCTTGCGTAAATTACTTCATCCTATGGATGAACTCGCCGCGATTGAATTCCTCATTGATCGATTAAAGTCAACCAAGACCAATGAAGACTTCTTTGATGCAATGAAAGGGTAGAACCTGGCTAGCGATGCAGTATACTGATTTACGTGACTTTATAAAGCAACTTGAATCCAGGGGAGAGTTGAAACGGATCACGGCTCCCGTGGATCCCTGTCTTGAAATCACGGAAGTCTGTGACAGAACCTTGCGCCAACAAGGCCCTGCGTTGCTGTTTGAAAATCCCACTCATCATCGCATACCACTCCTCGGAAATTTATTTGGAACGCCAGAGCGAGTTGCCTTGGGCATGGGGGCTGACAGTACCACCGCTCTTCGAGAAATTGGAGAATTATTAGCATTTCTCAAGCAACCAGATCCACCCAAGGGTTTACGAGAAGCCTGGCAACAATTACCCATCTTCAAAAAAATTCTAACCATGTCTCCGAAAACTGTAAAATCTGCTCCTTGCCAAGATATTGTCTTAGAAGGCAACGATGTGGATTTAGGACAACTTCCGATCCAAACCTGCTGGCCTGAGGATAAAGGCCCATTGATCACTTGGGGGTTGGTCACAACCAAAGGCCCTCACCAAGAACGGCAAAACATGGGAATTTATCGCCAACAAGTCATCGCCCCCAACAAAGTGATTATGCGCTGGTTAGCTCACCGGGGAGGGGCCTTAGACTATGCTGCCTGGCAAGAACAATATCCAAACCAACGTTTTCCTATTGCCTGCACGTTAGGTGCCGATCCCGCTACCATCTTGGCAGCAGTGACTCCCATCCCCGACTCTCTTTCGGAGTATGCTTTTGCGGGATTGCTACGAGGCAAAAAAACTCACCTTATCCAATGCCTCAGCCACGATTTACTTGTCCCAGCCAGTGCTGAAATTATTTTAGAAGGGTACATTGAACCGGGTGAAATGGCTCTGGAAGGCCCCTTTGGGGATCACACAGGGTATTATAATGAAGTTGAATCCTTCCCAGTTTTTACCATTGAACGGATCACTCAACGGCAAGATCCTATTTATCATAGTACCTACACTGGTAGACCTCCTGACGAGCCTGCCATTTTAGGGCTTGCTCTCAATGAAGTTTTTATCCCTCTCTTACAAAAGCAGTACCCAGAGATCGTCGATTTTTATCTACCTCCGGAAGGTTGTTCTTATCGTATGGCTGTCGTCTCCATTAAGAAACAATACAGTGGTCATGCAAAACGTGTGATGATGGGAATCTGGTCTTTTCTACGACAATTTATGTATACAAAATTTATTATTGTGACCGATGATGATATCGATGTGAGAAATTGGCAAGATGTTATGTGGGCGATAACCACTCGCATGGATCCCAGACGCGATACTACCTTCATTGATAATGCGCCGATTGATTATCTGGACTTTGCATCTCCCGTCTCCGGCTTAGGTTCAAAAATGGGGCTAGATGCCACTCATAAATGGGCTGGTGAAACAGAGCGCGAGTGGGGCCGCGAGATCGAAATGGATAACGTTACAAAACAACGAATCGATGATATTTGGGATCATCTGGGAATATTTGAGACATCATGAGTTATATTGTTAGAATCAAACCCTGTAACCAAACCATCGTTGTGGATGATGATGAAACCGTGCTGGATGCAGCATTGCGGTGCGATATTGATTTTCCTTTTAGCTGCATGTCAGCGATTTGTACTACCTGTCTCGGAAAATTGATCCAGGGAGATATTGCTTATATTAATGGAGAACCTTACGGCCTCGAAGACGTAGAACCTAATCAAGGCTATGCTTTATTTTGCTCTGCGATGCCCAAATCCGATTTAGTCATTGAAGTGAATGATGTGATATCCGATGATGACTACCCCAGTAAAAAATTACATTACCACCTTAAAAAGCTAGAATCTTTAAATGAAAAAACCCATCGAGTGATATTAGCACCCCCCGCCGATGACAGGATAAAATATCGTCCTGGACAATATGTTCACTTATTTAATCAAAAAAATGAATCCGCCCCTTTCACCATTGCCAATGCTCCTCAAGACAATGGGGATTTAGAATTCCACGTACAAACAGGGACTGTCTTTGCAGATAAATTTATTATCGACCTTCAAAAAAATCCACAGGTAATCGTTGAAGGGCCTCATGGCCAAAATGTTTATCAATGCAGACCTTCATTCCCTATCTTATTGCTTTCCGGAGGCGTTGGGATCAGCCACAGCATGGCCATTCTTCAATATGCCTCTACATTGCATTTCCCACGACCCGTACACCTTTACTGGGGTTGTAAAAAAATAGAAGATTTTTATTTGCTAGATGAAATTAAGAAAATTACCCATGATAATTTTCAATTTACCCCAATACTCCTCGAACCAAATGATGACTGGCAAGAAAAAACGGGATTAATACACCCCGCTGTACTGGAAGATTATCCAGATTTAACGAATATCGAAGTTCACGCCAGCGGTTCAAGTGAAATGGTGCAGGCGACTTTTGAGGCGTTACAACCTCATGGTTTGCGCCAAATTCTCATGCATTCAGATTATTTGGCGTTTTAGATGAGAAAAAATCAGGATGAAAAACCCTCAAAAACAGAAAATCCTCCGCCACAGAACCAAAAATACGACATAACCTTACAATGATCCATCCGCTTGCATTTTTAATCCTTTACGAAAAGACTGGCAAGCGGCATCTTTGTCTCCCAAATATTGTAGTAATTCACCATACTCTAGATAACTTTCAGAGTGTTCTTCTATAGCCAAACTCTGGGAGAGATAATCCTTGGCTTTACCCCACAATTGATTTCTCAACGCAAGGCGTCCTAGGGCTAACAAGAGCAAAGGACACTGGCCATTGCGTTTTAACCAAGACTCGGCTACATTAAATTGCCTCTCGGGCCGGGATGAAATTAACTTCCCATAAAGATCCACTAGCATAGGTTCCCAATGATGCTTCAAACTTTCTCGTAAAATAATCTCCGCCCGATCATCTTCACCAAAGGTCATAAGTTTTTTGACATACTGCTTAATTAAACCTGGATTTTGCCTAAATGTGCGAGGAATTTTTTTCCACAACATATTTATGTTTTCCATGGAAGATTCGGGTTTTAGCTGCTTAAAAATACCTTGATAACACTCGACTGTTAATCTTTCTATTTCTTGTTGATTGATCACACGGCATTTTCTTAAAGTAGGCAACAATTCCAACAGCTGATTCCAATCGGCCAAATCATGATACAGAATCATTAACAATGTTAATACATGGGTATGCTGAGGCACAATGGATTGCAAGTGGCGTAATGTTGCCAGCCCTTGCTCTAGTTGTTTATGGTTTAACTGTAACTGGGCCTGGGTCAAACCCACGGCCACTTCACCACCCGGTGCGCAACGATGAGCTAAGCGAAGATAATCATCTCGTTTTTCATACTGCCCTTGCTCCTGAGATGCCCTAGCCGCAGCTAAATAATTGATAAGTGGCATGGGATTATTTTCCACGGCTTTTACCAAGTTTTTTTCCGCATTTGACCATTTCCCCTCCGCTAAATCGAGCAGCCCTTGGTTAGTATGTTGATAGGCTCTTCGTTCACGACGGTGTTGCAACCAGACATTTACCCGAGGGCCTAAATGGCCAACCCCTCGCATGATAAGGAACAATTGGTGAAGCACTAAAAACCCGACAACAAGCAAAAGCGCTGCAAACCAAAGAGGCATTTCAACTGTCCAATGCTGATAGGCAAACAAGGCATAACCCGGATCGTTTTTAATTTGTAATCCGATCCAAACTGCAACAAATAAAACAATAAGATAAAAGATAAATCGCTTCATTGGGCTGCTCCTTGGCTATCCTCTTCTTCAATCGGAAGCGTCGCGCCATTTTGCTCTACACGGTTATTCTCAGAACGTTCTTCTGCCTTAGCATGACGCTTTGCCTCATCAAGCAACACAATCAGAGAAGAAATATCTGGATAGGTTGTGTTTAACTGTACCCCGGCAATTTTTTGTAAACCATCCACAAAGCTTTGGGTTTGAGATGCTTTTAGTGTGTAATTATTTTTCACCCAACTCACCGCCAATGTAAGGCTTTGCTGATAGAGCTTGGTATCATTTTGCATGAATGCCCATTGAGCTTGATTGAGAAGCAACGACAGTTGCTGATCGAGAAAAGCCCTTCGCTCCGGTGTCAATAGTGGCACCGCAGGTTGCTCATGGTATTGGATTACCACAATCTGTTGCAATTGATGCCAGGTTTCATCTAGGGCATTTTTCCAATGCTTTTGCATCTTTTTTTCTTCGATGGGCTTGTGTTTGAATTGGCGCTCTTCCGTCATCGTCACAGGAAGGCTTGTAATTTGAGCAGACAAACTGGTTAATTTGACTAAAATAGATTCCTTATCAACACGGGGCAGAGTTTCTAATTGGGTGATAATATCCGCTAATTTTTGTCGAATAGACAGTAGCTGTGAATCATTTAGTGCTGCGACTTCATTATCTGCAAATTGTAAAATTTGAATAGCGAGAGGCAAATTTCTCGCAAAATGCAAATTATAGTTAGCCATTCTAACCAGCGCGTCAGTATTCGTGAGCGCCCAGTAACGTTGTTGCCCCTTGGGCAAATAAGTTTGCTGGATCTCAAGCAAAAGGCTTTGCTGCTGTTGTATGTTTTTTTGTTGGCTACTAAATTGAGACTCAATGGTTTGCAAACCTGCTTTGATTTGCTCCATATCCTGCTCTGTTTTAGTTGAACTTTGTTGTCTTACCTTAACAAAGAAAAATCCTCCAATTGCCATGGCAACAATCAAAAAAAGTATCAAAAAAAGAGCCGTCTTCTTACATTTTGAAGATTTTTTGCTCGGCTTATCGATGGCCGCTCCTTCATCGTCTTTTTTTTTGCCAGTTAGTTCCGTCGATTTGCTATCACTAGACACTACTATTTCCCTCATTCCACTCAATCAATCGCTCAACTACGGCACTATCTTGGGCACTCTCAGCCACAATAATATCACAGCTCAGCTGATGTTGTTGAGCATAGTCCGCCATCCGCTGGCTGATCACCAACAGCACTGTTGACTGCAATAGCCTTTTGCCAGGATCACCAATCATTGTTCGTAAATTTTTCAACCCTTGAATACTTGTACTGACTATAATATCAATTTCATTCTGCCGCCATTTTGCAAGCAGCGGCTCTGGAGAGACATTTGGGCAATGTCGCTCATAACACTGGGCTATAGCGACGGATGCTCCGCGGAGTCGGAGGGTTTGCTCTAACATATCACGGCCTCCGACACCTGAAAATATCACTATTTTTTGACTCATAACATCTTGCAAAGCAGGCTCTGCCAGTAAAGCTTCACTACCGGATCCAAGCTGAGGACATATTGAGATCATCAACCCTTTTTTTTCTAATTCAGTCGCCGTGGACTGACCCACTCCAGCAAAAACCAAGTGCTGAGGAATTTCTGGCCAATGTTGTTTGATAACCTCGATGCCATAGTTCACGGCATTAGGACTGATAAAAATAGCGATATCAAATTGATTTAAGTTCTTAATAATACCATCGAGCGCTTCTTTATCTGTTGCAGGTACAATATCCATCGTTGGAAATTGTACTGCCTTACCACCTTCTCTCTCGATAAGAGTACACAATCCTTTTGCCTGGTGAATGGGTCGAAGCACCAAAATCCCAAGATCATTTAATGAGCTAGTCATTGTCATAGACGCTTTGCAATATCTCAGATGCTCCCTGGGCATGCAATCGTTTTGCAACAGTCAGCCCCAATGCTTCAGCTTCACCCAGAGCTGCCTTTGCTTCGGCCCAGATGACTCGCTTCCCATCAGGCTGGCCTACCATGCCACGCAATAGCAATTTGTCATTTTTTAATTGCGCAAATCCTCCAATAGGCACGTGGCAACCGCCTTCTAAATAGCGATTCATACTCCTTTCTGCTGTAACACAAGCGGCGGTTAATGGATCATTTAAAGGCTTTAACAGATTTTTTACCGCATCATTTTTTTCACAATACTCAATCCCCACAGCACCTTGCCCCACCGCCGGAAGAAAAAGATTTTCACTTAATCGAGTGGTTATCCGATGGCCTAAGCCTAAACGCTCCAAACCTGCCGCAGCAAGCAAAATGCCATCAAATTTTCCCTCATCAAGTTTTTTTAAGCGACTATTGACATTGCCCCGTAAATCATCCACCTGCAACCCAGGAAAATTGCTCCGTAACAAACACTGACGCCGTAAACTTGCACTGCCTATTCGGCTTCCTTCAGGCATCTCAGCCAAACTTTGGAATCGTTCACTGACAAAAGCATCCTGGGGAGCATGCCGTTGACAAATGGCACCAATTGCCATTTGAGGAGGCAACTCCACCGTTAAGTCTTTCATTGAGTGAACCGCAATATCACCACGGCCATCAAGTAACGCACGCTCCAATTCTTTGATAAATAAACCTTTGCCACCCACCGCTGCAAGGCGTTGCCCTAGCAAGCGATCCCCTTCGGTAGTCATTCCCAGGATTTCAACGTTCAAGTTCAAATGATAATTTTGCAGTTGCTGCTTCACAAAATCTGCTTGCCACAGGGCTAAAGGGCTTTTGCGTGTAACAATGGTTATTTTTTCTGTCATTGGAGTTCTCCTTTTAATGCCTTGAGTATTTTATCTTTTTCCTGCCAACATGCATTAAGCCAATTTTGAAAAAATATTCTAAATACTGGATCACCGTTATAATCTCCCCGTAGATTTGCTGGAATTGGTCTTTTTTCAATCACCACGCGAACCACAGGGTACTGCCCTTTGAAAAAATCCCAAAGTGATATCTTCTCAACAGGATAACATAGGGTGACATCAACTATTTCCTGAAGCCCGTCTCCCATCACATTAATGACCAATGCGATCCCCCCCGCACGAGGCCGAAGGAGATGTGTATAAGGTGATTGTTGTTTTTTCCATTTCTCGGCTCTAAATCGAGTACCTTCACTAAAGGTGACAATCGTTGCGGGGGTCTTTTTGAATTTTTCACATGCCATCCGAGCGGTTTCTAAATCCTTACCATATTTTTTGGGGTTACGTTGAAGGTATTCTTGAGTATAACGACGCATAAAAGGAAAACCGGCAATTTTACAGGCAAGCCCTAGAAATGGAACCCAAAAAAGCTCTTTTTTCATAAAAAATTTCATTGCTGGTAATTTATCAACAAAAATTCTCTCTAATAATAAAACATCTATCCAGGATTGATGGTTAGCCACCAAAAGATAAGAATGATCCCCAGAAAAATCAAGATTTCCTTGCATATCAATTACCGTAGGGATAAATAATCTCATAAATAAGCTGTTGGTTTTAATCCAAATAACGATTAATTTATCAATTATTTTCTGGAGAGAATGATCCCAAAACGATTTCCACATCAACAATTTTATAAAACCCAAGAAATACAGTATGAAGGAACAAACTATCAAATTGACAACGCACAACAGAAAAACCAATATTCCTCGAAATGAACTTAAAATTTTCAATATCACCACCTGTTTCCACTAAAAATGTTGCATATTTTCCTAATTTGATCCAGAATGGGCGCTGTTTTTAACTGTGTTCCACCGGAAAGGAGAAACTCACCCATGGCAAACACGAAACCTCGCAAAACAAAAACTGCGAAAAGAAAAACTGCAACAAAGACAACCAAGACAATCACACCATTTCAAAAAAATCAAGCGGTAATTGATGAACTCAATAAAACCGTTGAATTGAGCCTCACAAAGTTGAGCACTCAATACGATAAGCTCTCTACCATTACTGAAAAACAACTTGCTCAAATTAAAGGCAAAGCAGATAAAGCTAAAGCTAAAGCTACAAAAGCACGAGATGCTAAAGCAAAAGCTCAAGCTAAGCATAAAGCTAAAAAAACGAATGCTACGACAAAAAATCAGTATGCGAAAGCAACTCAAGCGTTAAAAGATGCTTCAACTGCATATGACGCGCTGAAAAATGAACTTGCCACAGCTAAAAATGATGCAGCAACAGTCAAAGAACAGTCCAAAAAATTTACAGGCATGATGCGTGCTTGCGAAAAATTTGAAAAAGACTGGGCGAAGCAAGTTAGCAAAAAGCCAAAAGCAAAGCGCAAAACAGTCCGTAAAGCAAAACGTCAAACGACCAAAACGGCTACGACATCTGTAGAGCAACCCAGCGCTACTCCAGTAATGGACGCTGAAACCGCATAAGTCATGTTTGTTTGACGCTTTTAAGAAAAAGGAGTCTGGATTTCTCATGCTCCTTTTTTTTATACCCATACTTGGTACGGCGCTTGCTGAATAACCCTGTAAGTTGAAGGATCCAAAACAGGGAACCGTACCATGGAAATCAGTAATACTTTATTAAATCTAAATGTCGAATTAGACGTTTCACCTATCAATGAAATAGCCCCTGACGAAATCACTATAAATTTCAACGGGTTACTCGAAGAATTATTAACGGCAAATGACAATGATGCAACCATGGATCTCAGCATCACTGATGACAATGCTGAATTAGTACTTCAAATAGAGAAAACTATCACAGAAGAAGATGGGATCGATATTGCCGCCGGAGGCAATATTCTGCCTATCGCTTATGAGCTGACAATAGAACCAGAAGCCAATCCTAATACACTATCTGATAATACGATGCTCCCAACAGCCATCACGCTCCCTCAGATGGTTCAAACAGGCAAACCATTAGAAGATCCTCAAGCGGAATATCAACCAACGAATATTCAAATTCAAAATGAATTCACACTAGAGGATATGCCAGTAAAACTCACTCATGAACCAATGCCAGAAAGTACCGTGATAAAACTCACAGAAAATATTGAACAAACAGAATATAATCCATTGACGCTCTCCTCTATGAGGAAAGCAGAAAATTCTCAATCAATAAATGACATTGATGCTGATGTTGAAAAGATCTCTGAAGATAACAGCAAAAAAGGTCGTTTCCCCATAGAAAATATCGCAAATATCCATCAAGAAAAATTACTGAATAATAACCAAACCTATGAAACAATGACCGCCCCTGCATTAAATGCACTCAACCATAATTATTTAAGTCAAATCAAATTGGTCGATAGCAAGGAACTTGAAATCGAAAATCATCTGACACCCCATACTAACGAAGTGTCAGCTGAAGAAATCAGTTTTCGACAAGATCTCCCTAGTATAACAAACCAACAACCTTTAGATGATAGTCAGGTGCACATGAATACCAACATTGATATACCGATTGAAAGTGATCACTGGCAAGAGCAAATGGCAGGAAAAATTCATTGGCTCACCGGGCAATCCGTCAAATCTGCCAAAATTCATATTAATCCACCGGAACTCGGCCCCATCGATGCACAAATTAAAATGCTAGGCAAAGGT
The DNA here is from genome assembly GCA_021773305.1 of Gammaproteobacteria bacterium. Classification (GTDB taxonomy): domain Bacteria; phylum Pseudomonadota; class Gammaproteobacteria; order UBA1113; family UBA1113; genus JAJFKH01. Next base: position 51,097 of record JAJFKH010000033.1, read on the forward strand.
GCTGAGATTGTGTTAACGAGTCATCATAGTGAAATTCGAGAGGCCATGGAGCAAATGCTCCCTCGGCTAAAAGAATTACTCAGCGAAAATAATGTCAATCTGCATACGGTGGATATTACAGAGCAAAAATCGCAAAACCAAGACCAAGCTCAGGAGCATCGACAAGGCCAGCAGAGAACCGAGCAACAAGATACTGAAAATAGAGCCTTCACAACACCCATCTTATCTACAACAAAACCTGAAGGAATTGTGGATTATTATGCTTGACAAAACACAACGCCAGATTTGTCGAAGTTTTGAATCAAAATTAGGCTATTCGCATCGTTGGTATATCGGAGCTGGGTTCAGGTAAAGCCGTTTTCTCAGGAACCTTAGGATCCGAGTGACATTGTTGTTCAGCATCAGACAATTCTTCCGACTTTTCTTGCTTTGTTTCTTCGTTATTCCTAGAACCACCTTCGCTACCAGGCGATTGATGAAAGCGGTATCGAGAATCTGCACTACCATGATGAGTTTCTTCAACTCCATCAGCATTAACAATGTTCCGCGCAGATTTTGTTGTTGTATAACTCTTTAGTCCTTGTGAAATTTCTAAAACCTCTTTATTACGTTCAGACATTGTTTTAATAAGCAAAGTCCCTTCGTCAAACTGGCATAGTTTTCTCACAAGAAATATTGTAATGTTTCGCTGGTTGTATGTTATAGCCTTGTCTAAGAGATGTTGACCGAAGTGTATTACCTCGTTAATACTAACCCCAGCAACATATTCATCCAAATTTATGTCCTTGTTAATAGTCACTCCTGCTACATACTCGAATATCATTTCAACAATTTCTAAATGTCCGTTTTCACAAGCAAGAGATACTGGCTTCGACAAATTGAACTTTGCCAAATCATCAAGTTTATTAAAACTAGCACAACGCTCTAGCAACAGTTTAGCCATGTCTAAATTTCCATCTCTACAAGCCATCATAAAAGGTGAGATTTGTAGAAAATTAACTAAATTAATAGTGTCTAAAGCGCCATTATCTAGCAATATATTAGCAACTTCTAAATGCCCCTCTATACAAGCAAAATGCAATGCTACATTACTTTCACACTGTTTTTTGACATCACCACCATATTGCAACATTAATGTAGTATATCTTTGAAGACCCAAACCACAAATATAATAAAATAGTGTATAATCCTTACCTTCATTTAATTCATTAATATCTACAGCATCTTTTCCCAACATCTGTTGAACAGTTATTACATCGTCTAGCATTGCGGAACAAATAAATTGTATGCCTTTATTTTCTTCGCTGATATCCGCACCATATTTTAACAGCAGTGCAACCAGTTTGTGTTTTCTAAACTGGTCAAATGCCAAATAGAGTGGCGTTTCGCCAGCATTATTCTCATGATTAACGTCAATGCCTGGATGTTTTAACAGTAACTCAACGACGTCTATCCAGCCTGCTCTACAAGCAAGAGCAAGCGGAGTGAAGCCAGCATTATTCTCATGATTAACTGCAATGCCTGGATGTTTTAACAGTAACTC
>JAJFKH010000034.1 GCA_021773305.1 Gammaproteobacteria bacterium
GATACCCCCAATGGTTTAATGGTCAAGAAATTGTGTGAACGAGCTTATCATAAATTTGATGATTCTGATTATGAACGTTTATCTCAAATTTCTGTATCTCATATTTATAATTTACGTCAATCATTAAAATATAAACAATGCCGCACTTGCTATACAAAAACTCAAGGTTCACCTAAAGGTGTTCATATCGGTGAGCGTCGCAAACCAAAGCCAGATAATAAACCGGGGTATATTCGCATTGATACAGTTCATCAAGGCGATTTAGACGGTAAAAAAGGCGTTTATCATGTCAATGCCGTTGATGAAGTTACGCAATTTGAAATTGTTGTGACCGTTGAAAAAATTTCACAAATGTATTTAATACCAGCACTAGAATTTATCTTAGAAGCATTTCCTTTCAAAATTGTTAATTTCCATTCTGATAATGGTAGTGAGTACGTTAATAAAACTGTGGCGGAATTATTGAGTAAATTGCTCGTTGAATTTACCAAATCCCGGCCTAGACATTCAAATGATAATGCACTTGCTGAAGGAAAAAATGCATCCATTGTTCGCAAGACTCTTGGTTATATTCATATACCTCAACACCATGCTGAGCAGGTGAATGAATTTAATAAAACGGCTTTAAATTGTAATCGTTTAGATGTGAACTGACACTCTCAGCAAATTAGTTTAGAATCTAGTTTGCAACAAAATCTGAACTAAAAGGAGAATGTCAGATATGAGTAGTGGAGCGAGACAAAAGCGAACATTTGGCTGAACTCCCAAGCCTCAAGAGCTAATGCTGGGAAGTTCCCAGCTGCTGATGACGATTTTGATCCCTAGTTTTTGGTAGTTCATAAAAATTTTGCTGGGTAGATCAATGCCTTTTACTGAGGTGTAGCGTAAGTATTGAATGTCCCAACCCTGTTGCTCTAGGGTTTTCAAGTGATGGTATTTATCAAACGTGGTTTGAGAGGGAATACTTGGTACAGCCATGCCACGAACCCAGTAATACATATTGGATATGGGTAAGTACCAACCTGTTTGTTGTTCCAGCAATGTCTCACTGGAGGGGGCTGTGAAGGTTTCATTTTTATTATTGGTCAATGTCACACGATTACCAGAGCTAACAATCTTTAGGGTTCCCATACCCGCAGGGCCAAATAATTGCAGTGTGTAGTTATTTTTGTGTCGCTGTTTCCAATAGATGGACGCACTCCAAGCATCTTGTTCATTTTTGACTCCAATAGCACCTTTTATGTACCAATTATCGATGGATGAAAGATCCACGGTACGTGCTTCGACACTTTGTGTTTTATTTTCCGGGGCTTCGGTAGCGGGTTGGTGACTGGCGCAAGCCCAGAGGAGTGAGCTGAGTAAAGTTAATCCAATCCATTGGTAAAGCTTTTTCATAACATTTCCTTGTTGAGTCCTAAACGTTTTAATGTCTCTAGTATTGCAGGGTGATTTGGGGTGGTTTCTAAGCCTTTACGCCAGATGGTTTTAGCATCTGTTCTCTGATCTGTGGCCCAGAGAACCTCTCCTAAGTGAGCTGCAATTTCTGGATCCGGATCCAGGGCATAGGCGCGTTCCAGATAACTTAGGGCTTCACTGACTCTTCCCCGCTGAAATTGTACCCAACCCATGCTATCAAGGATAGCAGGATTTTCTGGTTCTAGCGCCAAAGCTTGTTGAATATATCCGAGTGCTTCATCATAACGTTCATTGCGAATGGTTAAGATATAACCCAATATATTCAATGCGCGGGGTTGATTACTATCCACTGTGATAATATGGCGTAAATCTTTTTCTAGGGCATCATAATCTCCCAACTGTTGCGCAATTAGTCCCCGTGCGTAAAGTAATTGTAAATCATCGGGGATCGTCTCTAAAGCAACAGAAAGTTTTCTTAGGGCTTCGTCTCCTTGATTGGCTTGCATGAGCATGCGGGCTTCAATGAGTAAAATTTGCTTGCTTTGTTCAAAGGTTTGGGTGGGAATATTATTAAGTAGCATTCTTGCCTGTTGTAAGTCCCCCTTTTGGGCCAATAGCATCGCAATTTTTAATTGAGCGGGTATTCTATAGGGGCCTTTGGTGATAGCGTTGTATTGTTTTATGGCGGCATTTATATGACCCTCGTAATCTGAAATTTCTCCAAGAATGTAGTGGGCTGAATCACTTACCTTTGCGATCGTTGAGGCTTTTTTTAATGCTTTTTTTGCATCGTCGATCTGTCCCATTCTAAGAGCAGTATCTGCTAACTGAATTAATGCTTGGCCATAGTATTCTGGACTTTTGCTGAGTCGTTCTAGCACTTGTTTTGCTGCGGGGTAGTTATTGTCATCACTGAGTAGTCTCGCTTTCATGAAAATGAGTGTTTCGTTACCTGATGGGTGTTGGATAGCTTGATCAAGCGTCGCAAAGGCTTTTTGTTTTTCACCGTTGGCATACATCACTTGTGCTTGTAACGCAATGCCTAACGGCCACTGAGGCTGTAGCAATAGGGCTTGGTTAATCGCTTCTAAACTTGCATTTAATTCACCGGTTTCATGAAAAATGAAGGCGATGTTGAACAGAGCATTCGCGCTATGATGGGCAGGTGTTTTCATGAGTTCTTTAAGGAAATTTCCTTGGTGTTTTTTGGGGCTGGAGAGGAGTGTTGATGTAAAATAAACAATAGATTGATTGGCAGCAGGCAAGTTAATTAATTTTAATACAGGAGGGATAGCATCGATACTGTTGCCGGTGTGAATGAGTAAATTGGCATAAATTTGCTGAGCATCCAAATTTTCTGGGTCAGAATTTGCCCATATTTTAGCACTTTTCAGAGCTTTTTGGGGGTAGTTGAGAGTGAGAGAAAGCAGTGTTAAGCGTTTTGCGATGGTGGGGTTGTAGGTTTTATTGAGTAAATTTTCGTAATATTGCCTGGCAATATTGGGTTCATTTCGTGCCAAAGCGATTTCAGCAAGTAGGGCTGTGGAGAGCAGTTCAGCTTCCCTGTTTAATCTTTCATTAATAATTAGTTCATGTCCTTTTATGGTCATTTGTTCTTTTTTGAGGGGTGACATTTGCTGAGCCAGGGTATAGAAACTGATTGTCAGCAGGCAAGCTGCAACAATTCTGGACAATATTTTGCTATTCCAAAGTGGATAATTCACTATTTTGGCCTATGGTTTCTAGGATAATTTCCAAAATCAGTTTTTACGCGTACAATAGCGTATCATTTAAATTGTAGTCATAAATAGACCAGTATGCCCATCATATTATGCGGTGTTAACCATAAAAGTGCTAATCTTGCCCTGCGTGAAACCCTCGCAATCTCCGGCGATAGCGCATCGGGGATCCTGGAAAGCTTAGTGGGTTCTCGTGCGGTCAATGAGGCATTGTTGTTGTCTACCTGCAATCGTTGGGAAATTTACTGTGGTTCTCATGATGAAACCGCTCCATTGGAGTGGCTATCTGATCACTATGGTTTTTCTCAGGAAATGCTAGATTCTCATACTTACGTGTACAAGGGCAAGCAAGCGGTGGCCCATTTAATGCGAGTGGCAAGTGGCATTGATTCGATGATGCTAGGAGAACCACAGATTTTCGGGCAATTGAAAGATGCTTTTGATAGAGCTTCTCAGCAGGGAACCATAGGGTTAGATTTTAACCATTTATTCCCCTATGTGTTCAAAGTCACGAAAAAAATTCGCAGCCAGACTGCCATTGGACAGCAGCCGATTTCGATTGCCTATGCAGCAGTGAGCCTTGCTAAATGTGTCTTCAGCGACCTATCCTGCTTGAAAGTTTTGGTGATTGGAGCCGGAGACACTGTGGAACTGGCATTGCAGTATTTTAAAGAGCACCAAGTAGACGATTTTGTGATGGCAAATCGAACCTTGGAGCGCGTTCAAGGATTAACTGAAAAATATGGCGGGCAGGGTATATCACTGGCGCAAATTCCAGAGTTTCTAGGGGATGTTGATATTGTGTTATCTGCCACTGGAAGTTCAGAAAATATTGTTTCGGCCCAATGGGTAGAGCAAGCCCTGAAAGGCGTGCACCGCCGTCCGATGTTTCTTGTGGACTTAGCCGTGCCAAGGGATATTGATCCAAAGGTTGCTGAACTCGATGGTGCTTACCTGTATAACATTGATGATTTACGCACAGTATCTGAAAATGGATTGGCCAGGCGTCGAGAGGCTGCATTGCAGGCTGAAAAGATTATCGATTCAGAAGTCGAAAATTATTTTGCAAAACTTCAAGAGCGACAATATTCTGGAACAGTTCGAGCTTATCGTAATAAGGTCGAGCAACTTCGGGATAGAGAATTAGCAAAAGCTATTCAGGGATTGAATACAGGAGGCGATCCGGAGACGATTATACTTTCTCTGGCTCGTTCTTTGACAAATAAATTAATGCATCATCCTTCAGTACAAATGCGTCAGGCGGGAAATCATGGGAAGCATGATTTTATTGAAGTTGCTAGACGCTTACTTGATATTAATGAATAGGATCCTATGAAACAGAGTTTGTTAACAAAATTAATGGTGCTTGCCGAGCGTTATGAAGAAATTGCGGCATTACTCAGCGATGCAGATGTGATCAATGATCAGCAACAATTTCGCAAACTTTCTAAGGAGTATGCCGAGCTAGAATCTATTGTAAGGGAGTATCAACGCTATCAAAAAATTCAAGCAGAGTTAATTGAGGCTCAAGAGCTAGCAGATGATTCAGATCCGGAAGTTCGAGAGCTTGCTAAAGATGATTTGCAGCATGGCAAAAAATCCATTGAAGCATTGGAAAGTGTGTTGCAGATGCTACTTATCCCGCGAGATCCAAATGATACTCGAAATATATTTTTAGAAATTCGTGCGGGCACGGGAGGAGATGAAGCCGCTATTTTTGTGGGCGATTTATTGCGTATGTATTTGCGTTATGCGGAAGGTATTGGCTGGCGTTGTGAAACGATTAATGAAAATGCTGCGGAGCAAGGCGGATTTAAAGAAGTCATTATTAAAATTTCCGGTCAAGATGTTTATTCGAAGCTGAAGTTTGAATCTGGCGCTCATCGAGTGCAGCGAGTGCCAGTGACAGAATCCCAAGGTCGGATCCATACGTCTGCCTGCACTGTTGCGGTGATGCCTGAGGTTGAGAGCATCGATGAGGTGGATATTAACCAAGCAGATTTGCGAATTGACACCTTTCGAGCCTCAGGGGCTGGAGGCCAGCATGTGAATCGTACGGATTCAGCGATTCGGATCACTCACTTGCCAACGGGAACGGTAGTGGAATGTCAAGACGAACGGTCTCAACATAAAAATAAAGCTCGCGCCATGTCATTGCTCCAAGCGAGGATTTTGCAAGCAGAGCAAACCAAACAAAAAAAAGAAATTGCTCAAACCCGGCGGAATTTAGTTGGCAGCGGGGATCGTTCTGAGCGGATCCGTACGTACAATTATCCTCAAGGGCGAGTAACAGACCACCGTATTAATTTAACACTCTATAAATTGAACGAAGTGTTAGAAGGTGATTTAGCTGCCGTGATCGATCCATTATTACAGGAATATCAGATGGATCAGCTTGCGGCGATGTCGGATGTTGATCATGAAGATCACTCGTAACTTCATCCGTGATCACGCAAAGCAATTAATCGATTCGCCAACGCCTTTGCTCGATGTGGAAATTCTTTTTTGTTACGTAGGGAAATTCACAAAAATACAATTAATAACCGATGAAAATTTAATTTTATCCGACGATCAATATCAATTATTTGAAGCCTTGTTGACGCGGCGCAAGATGGGAGAGCCTATTGCGTATTTATTAGGTGAGAAAGAATTTTGGTCATTACCTCTAAAAGTGAATCAACATACGCTGATTCCACGGGCAGCAACAGAATGTTTAGTGGAATATGTTTTGCAACATTTTGATAATAGTACCTTACATTGTTTGGATTTGGGGACAGGTAGTGGTGCTATTGCCTTAGCCTTGGCTTCTGAACGCTCTAATTGGTATATAGATGCTGTGGATATTTCTTTAGATGCTTTAGCTGTTGCCAAAGAAAATGCTGCACGTTTAGCGTTAGAGCAGATAACATTTTACCAGGGGCATTGGTTCGAGCCTCTTGCCATGAAGAATCAATATCATATTATTGTCAGTAATCCACCCTATGTGGAAAAAAATAGTTCGTATCTTGAAAGGTTAGCCTATGAACCGCAGCAAGCGTTAGTCGCTGGTGAAGATGGTTTAGAGGATATTCAGCAGATTATTGGGAAGAGTGCTGGATATTTAGTTTTAGGTGGAATGCTCGTTGTAGAGCATGGGTTTGATCAAGCCAAGTGTATTCAAGGATTATTCCGAGCAGCGAAATTTACCGAAATAATAACATTTAACGATCATGAGAATATTGCACGTTATACCGTTGGAAAAATGAATGTAATGTTAAGTCGCTCCGCATATTGACGTTGGCTGAGTAAAATGGCATGATATTCTAATAAGATAACTGAGCATTATTTGCGCATACTAGGGAATTCTGCTACTATGGATGGAATATAGTCTTTTATTCCATATAGCAGCCAAGGAGACTGATTGAATGGCCGATGCCAAAGAAAAGCAAAGCAATACTGCTGCCTCTAGCGAAGTGGCTGAAATCCTGCCTTATGAGCCTGCTGCGGGAGAAGAGTACATGAATGAAAAAATGCGTAAGCATTTTTATTCAATCCTTGATAGCATGCGGCAAAAAATTATGGAAGAAGTTGATAGCACCTTGACGGATATGCGTGAAAAAGATGAAATTCCTGCCGATGTTACTGATCGGGCTTCTCGCGAAGAAGAAATGAGCTTGATATTGAGGACACGTAATCGAGAAGCAAAATTGCTGCGTAAAATTGAACAGACTCTTGATAAAATTGATGCAGATGATTACGGTTTTTGCGAAAGTTGCGGTGTTGAGATTGGATTACGGCGGCTTGAAGCTCGTCCAACAGCGAATCTTTGCATTGATTGCAAAACCCTTGACGAAATTCGTGAAAAGCAGCGCGGTAGTTAGGGGCTGTTACTATTCTTCATGATAATCGATCCGCCCTTACAGAAAGCAATCTTAGTAAAACGCTACAAGCGCTTCCTTGCTGATGTGACCTTAGAAGACGGTTCCCCAATGACCTTGCATTGTCCTAATACAGGTTCTATGGAAGGTTGCAAGACATCTGGACAGCCCATATGGTTTTCTCTTTCCGATAATCCCAAGCGAAAGCTTCCTGGGACTTGGGAAATAATTCAAGATGAACAGGATTATTTGATTGGAGTGAATACAAATCGCGCGAATCATCTTGTTGAAGAAGCGATTAAAAACGGTGTAGTGAAAGAATTTGCTGGCCATTCAGAATTGAAACGTGAAGTTAAATTGGCGAGCGGGAAGAGTCGTTTGGATTTTCAATTGGCCCTTGGCTCCAAACAATGTTTTATAGAAGTTAAAAATGTGACCCTGGGAAAACACGATGGTCAAGGATTTTTTCCCGATGCAGTGACAGCACGAGGTACAAAACATCTAGAGGAATTAATCCAGTTAAAAGAGCAAGGGGCTAGAGCCGTCTTGTTTTTTTGTGTACAGCACAGTGGGATAGAGCGAGTGTCTCCCGCTGCCCATATTGATCCTAAATATAGTCAGACATTGCTTGATGCCGTTTCAGCCGGTGTTGAAGTGATTGCTTATCGAGCGCGATTGGCACCTACAGAAATTGCCCTAGAAACGCCGATAGAGATTACCTATAGTTGACTTGTTTATGACTTGGCTCTTCAATGGCTCCATGGGCGATCTGAAGCGCCCCATTGGGTTTCATTGCATTTAGCAGCAGATTCAAAATGCTTTTTTCCAGTGTATCTTCAATATGCAAGCGTGTTGTCGAGCAAGTCTGTCCAAGGTGAGCGAGTAAGGCAAAGGCGGCATCCTCGGTCCATGTGCCGCCGATAATTAATATATTATTAGTGTTTTTTGGTAGGCAGAGAGATAATGCATCTATCGTCTTATCAAAGTCTTTAAAATCTATTAGCATAGGGACATTTTCTGATTCTGAGGCTTGAATTTTTAACTGTGTTTTGTAATTTGTTTCAGAAGCTTTCGTAATGTTTGCACAGGGGAAACTTAGCGTTTTCTCGGTAATCGACGCGCCTTGAGCCTTTTTCGCAAAATAAGTCAGTGTATTGATTGATTTGTTTTCTCTTTGGTACTCAGATTCTAGCTGTTGTTTTTCAGCGAAAAAGTAGTCTATCACGGATGGATATTGCTGACGTATACTAGCAGAACTCGGTGCGTTCCATTTTTTGAGTAACCACTGAGTCTGGTTTTTTTCGAGTTGATTCCATCCATGAAATTGCTCCTTTAGCTCGTTCAATAATAACTCATTTTTTTGCAGATCCACCCAAAAGTCAAAAATTGTTTCAATATTTTTTTGTTTGAATTCATTTGCTGTCAGGGGAAATTTTTGCATTGCTTTAAAATAAAGTTGCGCCCACTCTGCAAAGCGAACGTCAACTTGAGCCATTTCAGTGGCAACAGAGATGGCCGTTGCACGTTTAACAGAATCGTATGAATTCAGAAAGTAAAAACTGAAGGAACTACTTTGGGGTGGAGTGATAAGTAAACGGATGACTTTTCTTACATCGGGAGCAAGTGCTGTCCACCGGATATATTCATCTTTAATCAGCTCTCTAATTTGGAGGCTATAATTTGTCCATAGTGTTACAGGATCTTTGTGTTTACTATATGTTCTGCGAAACCAAGGTTCAAAATTTTTATATTTTTTGTTTTCTATATAGGGTAATTTTAGCCAAGAACTGATATCTTCTATCAAAGTTTCTTTAAGTGTTTTGAGTTCTTCTGTTGGGGAATTATGAAATAGGTTATACCAAATTTGGTATTTATTAAGGTTTTTCTCAATAATTTGAGGGTGTTTCAAACACGTGTCTAGGAAGATTTTATGCGGCTCTGAATTTTTTGAGCCAGCATAAAATACAGTGAATTTATAGTAGAGTTCAATTAACGCAGTTCTTTGTTCTAGATTGGAGAAGGCCCAGTATATTTTTTCTTTGCCAGGTTGCGGTAGGTTATTTAAAAAGTCACTGAAATCGACGCCAGACTGTTTGAACTTTAAATTGCTCCAGGATTTTTCTGTTATTCCTCGCCCCTGAAATATTTTAAAATTTTCACATAAATCATCTGGTGTAGGAAATACAAAACGGCAAGCAAAGATATCGTCAGTATCTTGAATAAAATGGTAGAGCATAGAATTATTTGCTCTGTCTTTATCCGCTTTAAAAGACTTCGGTTCTTTTTTCAGTAAGTCTTCTTCAATATAAACCATGTAATGTCCACCTTCACATCGGTCAAGCAACTTTTCTTTGAAAGGCGTTGTATGAACAAGATGAGCAACATAAAAAGGATGGTTGTTCTCTGGTTCTACTTTTAAAAAACTGAATTCGCGATCAATCTTATTGTTTCTCATAATTCCCATATAAAGTCCGATTCCTAGTGCTTTCGCTAACCACTCTGGTTCGATATCATAAGCTTGTATGTAATATGTTTCGGCGAGTTTGTTGAGTGCTAATTGCTTGCTTTGGGGAGTAAAATCATCACCATCATTTGTGAGTATTGATTGAGGATGGTTGTGTAGAATAAACCAGTAGCGTAGCACAGGAGCGATTAAATATTCTAACTCAGAGTTAGTGCCTTTCCAGTTACCTTCTGTTCGGCTATAGGTGGTTATCCATTTTTTTAAATTATCCCAATTTTTTGGTGCAAAATTTGGGTGAAAATCAGCAAATCGTTGTAATAGTGTTTTCATGGCATCAGTATTTTGATATTTATCCATATAACCATGTTTAATAAGTAAGCCTAGTTTTATTGCAATGGAGTGGTAGGCACAACTACCATCTGGTGTTGCATCGATTAAGATAAATTTCTTACCTTTAGGCGGGTAGTCAATGCCAGCAAATTCGGGAGCAATAACATTATTAGGAAGTGGTTCTTCTGAAGGTCTAACTTTTTCCGGCTGATTTTTATTATTTCTAGACCAAAACATTTCTTTCAATGTGTGAATTATATTTGTTTCTTGTTTTTTGTGAGGTGGGGAAAACAGTTCTTCTCTGTTGGTAGGATAAGTCTGCTCAGTGAGAATAGATAACGTTTCTCTCTGATTAAATAGGTATGTATTAAGATCTACTGCTAATCCATGGGATAATGATAGCTGTGTAATATGGGAAAGAGCAGAGTGATTTAATTCTTGAACAAAATAGTCCAGTTGTTTTGTTGAGGTCGTGGGCCCTAATGCGATATTCGAAATAGATTTGTGCTGAGCGAGTTGGTTAAAAAATTCTTGAAATACTGCGGAGTTGTGAGCATACAAACCAGCCCCACTGATATGATGCGTCTTGTTTGCTTTTTCTATTCCAACAAAGGCTTGAGTAATAATAGATGGGTTGCCCACATGTTTAAAAATAATAGTAGGTTTATCTTTGTATTTAGCATAGGTTGCAAAATGTCGAGCTAATTGATAGCAAACAGCAGGGACGCTGTCATCAAAAAAGCAGAGTGTTTTGGGAGGACGATCTGCTATGTACTTTTTAGTTTCTTTTTTGCATGCATCCCCTGAAATATGCAGTGTAATTGAACCAGGCATAGTTGCGAAAAAGTGTCGTGTGGCTGGCCTGGAAAAATCGCCAATGGTGTAGCAGTTCGTAATGTTATTTTCTTGTTTTGAGAGTAATTCTTGAATAGATACATTTTCTAAAATTTTTTCATCGAGTCCTTTAATGATGCCTAGTGTTTGATACTCTAACTCATTTAGAAGTAATCTCTCGATATTGGAAAGAGAGAGTCCTTGACCAAAAAGAAAGCCTTGAAATGCCTGTGATGCTCTAAATCCATTTGCAAGGGTTTTAGCGACAGAGTCGTCCATCGTGCAGCATAGGCGGATTAATAATTTTTTATTTATGGTATCTATGGCGTCGAGCGCGTCACACAGAGCCTGCGCTGCTTGTTGAGTCAATGTACCCTGGAGGGTTAAATGAGGCAACACAGGCTTTCGGTCAAAACCATTTATGACCATTTGTATAATTTCGTCAGTGGGATTAACCAATACTAGATTATCAATAGAGTCATTTGTCTTGATTGCACAGGAAAATTTTTTTTTGAAATTATTTCGAAGCTCTATGTTTCCAGGCCCTTCAAAGTCCTGGTGGAAACCAGGCTCGATAGTCACAATGGATTGGGTATTGCTTTTATCCAGGCTTTCAATAATGGAAAGATTTAATTTTGCCATTGTTTTTCTCTTTGTTGTTTATATTCGCAAATAAAAGGCCCATTATATACCAAAATGAATGAATTGTAAAATAAAATGGCTTATGGGATTATGTTATAATTAATTGAATTTAAATGAAAAATAATTGACCGTCTCGGTCGGTTGTATTATCAAAGTACATCTATTAAAATCACCAATATTTAGAGAATTAAATCAATGCCACTCATTACCCTCCGGGATATTACCCTCAGCTTCGGCCCCCAGGCCCTATTGGATAAGGCGAATATGCTTATTCATGAAGGCCAGCGTCTTTGTATTGTTGGGCGCAACGGTATGGGTAAATCAACGTTGCTAAAACTTCTTAATGGTGATATCCAGCCCGATCAAGGTGAATTAGCCGTACAGCAGCACCTGGTAACGGCTCGATTAGAGCAAGCGGTGCCTGAGTCGATCACGGGCGTTGTTTATGATGTTATTGCTAAGGGATTAGGGGAGTTTGATAAGCAAAATACTTGGGAATTTTCTCATAAAGTTGAATCGGTTATTAGTCGCCTTGAATTGAATGGTGATGAATCCTTTGCATCTCTATCGGGTGGATTGAAGCGTCGAGTGCTCCTTGGGCAGCTTTTGGTTGCAGAGCCTGATGTGCTTTTATTAGACGAACCAACAAATCATCTCGATATTGAGGCGATTCAATGGCTAGAAAAATTTATATTGTCTTTCTCTGGGACAGTGGTTTTTATTAGCCATGATAGGGCATTCTTGCAAAAATTAGCGACTCGTATCATTGAAATTGATCGAGGCCGAGTGAAAAGTTATGAATGTGATTTTGTGGAATATTTAGCACGCAAAGAGCATGAGTTGGAAGTGGAAGATATTCACAATAAAGAATTTGATAGAAATCTACAAAAAGAAGAAGTTTGGATCCGCCAGGGCATCAAAGCACGTCGTACTCGCAATGAAGGCCGCGTTCGGGCATTGCAAGCATTAAGAAATCAGCGTCAAGCCAGACGAGAGAAAACGGGCACAGTGAATTTGCAATTGCAACAGGGTGAAGCCTCAGGAAGAATTGCGATAAAGGTACATCATATTGATTTCAATTATGATAATATTCCTGTCATCAAACAATTTTCTACTACCATCCAGCGCGGAGATAAGATCGGCATCATCGGTCCTAACGGTATTGGCAAGACAACATTTATAAAGATTTTATTGGGTGAGCTAGCGCCTTCTAAAGGTAATGTAAAGCATGGCACAAAATTAGAGATAGCTTATTTCGATCAGTTGCGCTCTCACCTTGATGAAAACAGTACTGTGGCAGATAATGTCAGTGCTGGAGATCAATTTGTGATGATCAACAATAAATCTGTGCATATCATGTCTTATTTAAAAGATTTTTTATTCACGCCAGAACAAGCTCGCACAAAAGTCAAGGCATTATCTGGAGGTGAACGTAATCGATTATTGTTAGCAAAATTACTGAGCCAACCTGCCAATTTATTGGTTTTAGATGAACCTACTAACGATCTTGACTTGGAGACGCTAGAGTTGTTAGAAAGTCTGTTAGTGGAGTATCAGGGAACCTTATTGCTTGTTAGCCATGATCGGGTTTTTTTAAATAATGTTGTAACAAGCACCATCGTATTTGAAGGAAATGGACGATTGGGGGAGTATGTTGGTGGTTATGATGATTGGTTACGGCAAACCTCGTTACCAAAAGCTGCGCCTAAAAATGAGGCTGTAAAATCAACAAGTCAAAATAAAATGGATTATCAAAAACAAAAAGAAATACGTAGTGTAGAGCAGAAGATAGAAAAGCTAGAGGATTTACAAAGATCGCTTCGAGAGCAACTCGGAGATCCTCAGCTGTATGAGGGATCTCAGCAAGAAAAGCTTAAGCAATTACAGCAAAAATTAGCAGATACTACTCATGAACTAGAACACGCCATGGAACAGTGGGAGCGGCTGCAGGAATAAACTCTAGCCAGCCGCTATGTCATGTGAGGATCAAGATGGCGAGAAAGTGTTGCTCGTATTTTGATCTGGATTATCATTTTCAGATGGATTAGGCTTTCTTGCCCAGTCATCTTGACAGCTACGTGCGGATTTAGCATTGCCAAAAGCTTTTATGCGCAGCGTATTATAGATCGTTTGCGTGGCTTCTGAGGGATGATCTTCAGCTAAGTTGCTAGCATACTGGAGTAGGGTTATCATGGTTTTATTACCATTAACGCTTAGAGGTATTTTATGTTGGGGATCTGCATGTTCATTACATAAGCGTTGTACTAAATCCACATTTTTTTTAGAAATAGCAAGATATAATGGCGTGTAATGCTCTGCTCCTTTCCGGGTATTTTTCATATCCACATTAATGTTAGGATGTTCTAATAGCAACTGGATGAAGCTAGTGTGGTTGCTAGAACAAGCATTATAAAGTACGGTGTAACCCAACCTGTTTGTCTGATTGACTTCAATGTTGGGGTGGGCTAATAGTAATTTAGTTATTTCAATATAATTTTCCCTATACAAGGCTTTCATGAGTGGTGTCCATTCATCACAACACCGTGGATTCACGTTTATTTGAGGATGCTGTAGCAATAATGCAACATCTTCTGTGCAACCATTGCGACAAGCTCTGTGCAGAGGTGTTTCACCATCATTTCGTGGCAAGTTAACATCGATAGCGGGATCCTCCAACAGCAATTCAATAATATCGCTGTGAGCTGAATCACATGCTATCCACAGTGGGGTGGAGTTGTAGCGTGATGTGGCATTTATATCAATATTTTCATGTGTTAGTAGTAACTTAGTAATTTTCACATGATTATAGGCAGCGGCCATGTGAAGCGGTGTTTCACCGTATTGGTCATCGACTTCATTGATATTTTTAATTTTATCCAGAAGATATTTAACGGTATCAATATCATTCTTTTTAATAGCCTCGAAAAGGTTTTTTTGATCTTCATTCATTTTTTCACCATAGTTAAATTATTAGAAAGCATTATTATAATGGCTAGCTAGATATTATACAATACGGTAAATATACCGTATTACCGTGCAATTCGAAAATAACGTCTCCCACGAGTTTGATGATTGATTTCTTGGGCTTTTTTATGTTTTTTCCTGGCCTGCTTTCTTTGAGAAGTTGTCGCCGTGCTATTGCCGTTGGAGGTTGATACTGCTGCCGTGCTATTGCCGTTGGAGGTTGATGCTGCTGGACGCTGGCTTACAAATATTTTATTGGAGAGTGCATTATCGATGCCTGGTGCGACATTTAGATTTCTCGCAATCAATAAACCTCGAAGTAAATCTGGGCGATTGGTGATGATGCCATCGACACCTATATTTAGCATGCGTACCATCGCATCGGGTGCGTCTACCGTCCATACAACCACTTTTAATCCGAGTTTATGGGCTTTTGCAACAGATTCTGGTGTAATGTCATAAAAATTAGGAGACCAGATCTTGCCTCCTAGCTGAGCAACCAATATTGGAATACTGTCGTCGTCTAAACTTTCTAAATCATACCCGGCATGCCAGGTTGTGGCCCGTTCTTCAAAGAGCCGCCGTTGTTCGGCATACCAACTTTGATCGGTAATGAAAGACGTTTTAATGTGGGGTGAAATGGCTTGTATTGCCAGTAAGCTACGCCAGTCAAAGGATTGAACTTCCGTACGGTCAGTAATAC
>JAJFKH010000035.1 GCA_021773305.1 Gammaproteobacteria bacterium
TCAAACAGGTCAGCTCGGACCATAGAAATCTCATCAATAATCAACATCTTTAACTTTCTAAAGATTTGTGATTTTTCGTAACTGAGCTTCCTTACTTTTATATCAATTCCCCAGCTAAAAAGACTGTGTATAGTTTGGCCTTGTACATTGACAGCAGCAACCCCTGTTGGAGCTACCACGATAGGATATTTTTTGGAAGTGGCACGAAAATACCTAAGGAGGGTTGATTTTCCCGTACCAGCTTTTCCTGTTAAAAACATGTTCTTTTTTGTATTTTCGAGTGAAGTGAGGACTTCCTTAATCTCATCATTAATTTCAAAGTCTTCAGGCTTATCTATGACCAATGAGTTTTGGGGCTGACGAGTTTTCTTTATTTCTTTTTTTATCGCGCCAGTTTTAGAATCTGTATAGGTGACCGTTGTTTTTGTAGTATTGTCCTTATTCCTTGTGAGCAACCACAACAAAATTGCTATTGAAACACCCATTATTAATGTAGTTTCTCTATCCATAACGTTAACTATTTATAGCATTGGTATTTATGCTCAAGACGTTGTTAGACACATTTCAACTTACCTTTAAACCTTTCAGATTCTTCGGAAAGTTTAATAACCTCTTTAATAGAAAAACCGCAAAATTTTGTCATGTGCAACTGAAAGAGGGTCTCTAGAACTAAACACAGCTTGAGTAATTCCTTTCCCGTAGCCTCTTTTTCCTTAAGAGACTCATCATAATGGGTCAAGTAGTTTCGTGTGTCGACGACCTTATCGACGATACCCTTTATTTTCTTACTACCTCCATAAATTGATTCGAAATCAGCGAGCAATGATTTTAATCGATTTCGCAGAGACATTTCATTTCCATATTGAAGCCTTGGTTTCAGCCAATCCTTAAATTCATTTGGGACTTCTTTATTCAAAATTGAGCAGAGCCTTAAATAATCTTCTTGCGTGAATGGTGTTTCATTTGAGAGGCTCCTATGGAGTGCTTCCATTGCTTGGGTCAGCATTAAAAATCTATTAACTAGATAAAGATTTCTTCCACTTTTAGTAGCAAAATATAAATTAAAAGAAGATTTGAATTTTTCATAGTTGCCTAACCAACTGGATACGGTTTCTCCGAATTTCTCTCGAACATCTTCAAATTGAAAGAGAGGGGTTAATAAGGCATTACGTGATGATTGGGGAGAGCTATGATTATTGGGAGAATAAAAAACCTTAATGGGTAAGGGATATTTTTTTCCGTTAAGTTCTTCAAAATTTTCTTCAGTATAAACTTCGATTTCCTTAGGGGAAATAATTTGATCCACGACAAATGCAACAAAATCATTGAATTGACCCATAACGTTTAACAGGTCTTTAATTGTCCTTTTTACAGGATACTTGAATCCAACTTTAGTTTTTTGTGTTATTCCGGCATCTCGATGTGGACTCGTTGAGGACGAACAAAAGGAGGCTTGCATATTCATTATCAATTCATCAGATACAATCCATTCAAGGGTCTCCGGAACAGAAAAAGAAATTTCTCCGCTATAAGGGGATGAATAAGACATTGATGTTTTTATAGGCGCGAACATCAACCAATCATTTACAGCATCTGAATAGGATCTGATTTCTTCAAATTCAATTGGCTCTCCCTTGTCAAAGTGGCAACCGATAAGGAAATAACTGACATGAATAGTTGATAGAGGGTATCCACCAATACTGTAATTACGATTTTTATAAAAGCAATCTTCAAGAGTTACATACTCCCCTTTTTGAGTCAGCCCCAATATTCTTTTTATTTCTGGCGGCTGGTTCAAACTCATCCCAAGTTCTAAAGGACCATCCCCCAAAAGAGTGCCTAATAGTTCTAGCTCTATCCGACCATCATTTGCGGTATAGCATCGGCCTGGGATCTTGGTATTTTCATGGTCAGGCAGCCAAAAGTAACCTTGAAATTCAGGTGGTGAGAGAGAGTTCATATGTTTCCGGTAGCGGATATCAGTGAATGTCGATATGATAACCCGATATTCCCAAACCTGTAGCCGGGTGTCAAATATTCTTTATTTCCATTAATTCACAACCAATTATGAACAAATCTTCATACACAGATAAAGAAGAAATTAGCTTTCTCATGCTAATGATCGCCGCTTCATATTTGCCCGAAGAAAGCGGTATGACTAAAGGAGGGAAAATAGCTTTACTTCCTGAATTTTATGAAAAGTACGAGAAAGAAGGATGCCCAGATTGGACGAAAATGTATGGCTCCAAGATACAAATAAATAAGCTTTTGAAAATTGTCTTTAACGCCATTCCTTCAAAACTTATGGATGAGTTAACAAAAATCTCTGATCTCGAACCAGAAGAGTATTTCGAAAGGTTCTTTGATATTTGTAAGAAATATGAAAACGAGCTTATTAATTATAGTGAGTTGGTAATCGAGAGCTTGAAAAGAAAGAAGATTACTGTCTTTCTTTCTGCTTACGTTTTACATCAAATTATTGTTTGCCCCGCCCTATTTGGGGTTACCTTAGGTGAGATCTTACAAAAAGCAAAAAAAGGTGACCACGAATCAATTGTCAGGTTAATTCAAATTGACAAATCTTTCATTGGAGCAGATTGGGCTTTAAAAGAAATTCGAAAAGCTCAGATGAAGGGTGATTTTAATTTTTTCAAACTATTAGCTGATAACATTAAGAAGGACACTTGGGATAGCAATGGTAAGAAAACTGAAAATATGGCTCAAAGAATTGTCTTGATTTTAGGATGGCATATAGGCCTCAAAGATCTTACACACTCTGAAGTCCATGATTTTTTGACAGCTTTAGGAGTCTGCAAGTATGACGCTACGGACTCTCTTTCTCGTGAAATAAAAAACCTAAAATTAAGAAAACCTGATTTTAAGATAAGAGCGACGAGTAAAATCGAAGGGAATAAAGTAAATAAAGAAGATAAGAAGAAAAAAGTTGTTAAGAAAAAGACAGCCAAGAGAGAAACAAAAAGAAAAAGAGCTTAAATAGACTAGTTTAAACAGGGGTACACCAAAATCAATTTTGGCGTCCTTCCGTAAAATATAGAAGTCTGGATAATTAAGGTCATCGACGGATAAACCGTTGGTGGCCTTTTTTTATTTGAAATACCTTTATTAATGCTCGGGCCAACAGAGCAACGACGCCGCGCCACTGCACGAAGGAGGCGCGAAAGCGGCCCTGAGCACGGTATAGGGTAAACACCGTGCTTAGTATGCATATGAGTAATTTTAATTTGGGAATTAGTAATTTTAAATTTGTGATTAATGAGGATTAATTATGGGATTGGACAAACTAAATC
>JAJFKH010000036.1 GCA_021773305.1 Gammaproteobacteria bacterium
GGTACCGCTAGACAAGCGTTGATAACAATCGCTTGGTCTGGCTGGCTTTCAGTTTGTCTAATTGTTAAAGAACTTTTCTAAACAACCTTTGTTGTCTAGAGCCGTCGCATTCTAAGCCATCCGTGGAGTTTGTCAAGAAAATTTAGGAAATATTCTTACGCAAATGTACTTTTGCGAATTTCCTCTTACCGACTTGATAAATATGGGCCGTATCCGAAGCAATAATAAGCTTAGTATCGGTAATACGTTCCCCATCTATGCGAACAGCACCCTGCTTAATCATCCTTATTGAATCAGAAGTGCTAGAGGTTAATTTAGCATCTCTGAGCAAATTTGCAATGGCTAAACCTTCATTTATTTGCAATTCTACAACTGGAATGTCTGTAGGCGTTTGTTTTTCACGAAAACGGGCAATAAAATTCTCTAAAGCTTGCTCAGCTGCACCTGCACCATGGAAACGACTGACTATTTCTTTACCAAGCAAAAACTTATAATCCCGTGGATTTGCTCCTTCTTTTGTTGCTTTATGCATGGTTGAAATTTCATCGGAAGACTGAGCACTCAATAGCTCAAAATAACGCCACATTAGATCATCGGAAATAGACATGATCTTGCCAAAAATTTCATCGGGGGATTCACTAATACCAATATAGTTGCCCAAGGATTTAGACATTTTTTTGACACCATCAAGCCCTTCTAGAAGCGGCATCATCAACACACTCTGAGGTGGCAGGTTATGTTGGCGCAACATATCTCGCCCCATGAGTAGGTTAAATTTTTGGTCGATCCCTCCTAACTCAATATCGGCTTTTAGTGCAACAGAATCGTAGGCCATTATAAGTGGATATAAGAACTCATGGATGGCGATGGAATGACCTTCTTTATAACGCTTACTAAAATCATCACGTTCTAGCATCCTGGCAACAGTGCTATGGGATGCAAGTTGAATCATATCTGCGGCTGTTTTGTCACTAAACCAAGTGGAGTTAAACGCTATTGTTGTTAATTCGGGATCAAGAATTTTAAAAATTTGATGTTCATAGGTTTTAGCATTTTCCATGACTTCTTCTTTAGACAACGGTCTACGAGTGATACTTTTGCCTGATGGATCACCTATCATCCCAGTGAAATCCCCAATAAGAAATATGACCTTATGACCCAAGTCTTGGAAGTGTTTCATCTTATTTATGAGCACTGTATGACCTAAGTGCAAATCAGGCGCAGTAGGATCAAACCCGGTTTTCACGGTTAGTGTTTGATTTTTTTTCAACCGCTCAATAAGTTCTTCCTCTCCGATGATTTCTTCAGCGCCCCATCGAATCAAAGACATTGTTTCATTAATGGACATTTCATGTCTCCTTAAGATGCCTACAACAAGTTAGCTATCATAACATTAATCAGAGGTTTGACCCCAACCTGACGAAAAGATAATATGGCCGTCAAGGAATTTGGTTTTCAATCTGGATAATCCATGAATTACGACCAACTAGACGATGAAAATTACGGCTACAGTTTTTCCGACCCCTGGGAGAACCGAGAAAGTAAACTATTTAAATTCGCTATATTATCTATCATTGCTGCCAGCGCAGTTTTCTTTGCTCTATTGTCTTTTACTGTTTTGCACACTTTTTTAACAGACAATCACCAGGCACAAATAGAGAAAATTTTGGCCTTACCTGAGTTGAACGTGTACTCTGTTGAGAAAGAACAACCATCTATAGAGCCTACGATCCCCATTGAAGTCGCCGAAGCAAAGCCTTTGGTGCTACCCACTGAAGACATTGAACCCTCTTTCAAGCAATCCCTTGAACCTATTTGGCAAAAACACACGGTTAAATCTGGCGAAACACTGAGCACTATTTTCTCTCATAACGGCATTAAACAGGCTGATCTCATCAGCATTGTTCATTTGCCCGCAGGAAAAAAATTATTTGATGGACTTAAACCAAAACAAAAAATTGCCTTTCAAGTAGATGATAACCATCACTTACTTGGCTTAAAATATTACAAAAGCTCCATAGACACTTTTGTTATTTCCTTAAAAGAGGGTAAATATCAAATTAATGATGAAAAGACTCCCATTGAAACGCGAATGGTAAAAGCTGCTGGGGCGATTGAAAACTCTCTGGCAAGAGCCGCGAAAAAAAATAATATCCCCAACAAAATTGTTATGGAGTTGGCCGAAATTTTTTCTTGGCAAATTAACTTTAAAAAAGATATTCAAAAAGGTGACACATTTAGCTTACTCTACGAAAAATCATATGCCGATGAAAATTTGATCAGAGTTGATGATATCGTTGCAGCAGAATTTATCACCCATGGTCACCATTATCAGGCCATTCGCTATCAAGATAGTAATGGTCTCTCCAGCTACTACACACCAGAAGGAGAAAGCTTAGAAAATGCATTTCTGCGGACACCGTTGAAATACAGCCGGATCAGTTCCCCTTTTAATCCTACGCGCATGCATCCTATCTTAAAAAAACCTCGTCCTCATTACGGGGTAGACTTCGCCGCCCCAGCGGGCACCCCCATTCGCGCAACAGGAGATGGTCGAGTGAACTTTGTTGGCCAACAAGGGGGGTATGGTAACGTTGTCAGTATCACTCACAACCATAGCATCACCACCGTCTACGCTCATATGCGTAAATTTGCTCCAAAAACCTATAAAGGAAAACGTGTCAAAAAAGGTGATATCATCGGATATGTTGGTAGCACAGGTCTTGCCACAGGGCCTCATTTGCATTACGAATACCGCATCAAAAACAAAGCTGTGAATCCATTGAAAGTTTCACTACCAAAAGGCAGCCCTATTCCTGAAATAAAATTAGCTCAATTTCAGCAAACAGCCCAACAACTCATAGCAGAGCTAGACGGCCAGGCCCCCACACGATTAGCCGAAAACTAAATAGAAAAAGAAGAGCCGCAGCCACAGGTGGTTTTTGCATTGGGATTACGAATAATAAAGCGCTCGCCTTCGAGATCACTGACATAATCAATTTCTGCTTGATACAGATATTGATAACTCATTCCATCAACGAGCAAAGTCACATTCACTGAAGAACCGCCTTCTTCATCCTCTTCATCATTCTGTATTTGAATTTCCTTGGTCAAAACCATATCACTGGACTTGATTTCATCATCAAACGTAAAGCCATATTGAAAGCCAGAACATCCACCGCCTTCAATATAAACCCTTAATTTTAAATCAAAATCATTTTCTTCTGCCATTAATTCATACACGCGCCGGGCGGCATTCTCGGTAAAAACCAAGGTACCTGGGATAATCGAGCTTACTACTGCTTGTTCTGACATTTTTTTCACCAATATTTAGGGACACTTACCCTAAATTATCCGTGATAATTGTTCACAAATCAATCTTTAGTATTTTTGAGAAAGATAGGGTACACTCAAAAGCAAGATCCCTTAAGGAACAACCCATGCTCGACTTTATCTTCCACATTGATCAGCACGTGGAATTATTCTTTTCTCAATACGGGCTATGGGCTTACGGACTGCTGTTTATCATTGTATTTTGCGAAACAGGGTTGATTATCACCCCTTTTCTTCCCGGAGATTCTCTTCTCTTTGCGACGGGAGCGATTGCTGCAACCTTGGGATTAAACGTGAGCTTCATCGTCATAATGCTCATGATTGCCGCAATTCTTGGTGATACAGTTAACTACTGGATAGGTACTTGGGCTGGCCCCAAAATCTTTAAACAAAAAAAATCGTTATTATTCAACCCAAAACATCTCTTAAAAGCTCACCGTTTTTATGAAACGTATGGCGGCAAGGCTGTTATTATCGGACGATTTATCCCTATTGTGAGAACCTTTGTGCCCTTTGTCGCAGGCATGGCTAAGATGAATTACAAGCATTTTATCCTCTACAACATCAGTGGCGCTTTACTGTGGGTTGGAGGGATCACCTACACCAGTTACCTTTTCGGCAATCTACCTTTAATAAAACAGCATTTTTCCCTGGTCATTATCGGAATTATTATTGTTTCCCTACTGCCCCCAATCTTCGAATATTTTCGCACTAAACAGGAATAGCTATGGCCCCTTGGATTTTGTCATTTCACATCATTACGATTGTCACTTGGTTTGCGGGGATCTTTTATTTGCCTCGACTGTATGTCTACCATGCCATGAGTGACGATCCCATTGGTATTGAACGATTCAAAGTGATGGAACGAAAGCTCTATCGAGGGATTATGATGCCCAGCGGTATTATTGCGACGCTCTTAGGGATCTGGTTGGTCACGCTGAACTACCACTATTATCTGAAAGCAGGCTGGTTTCACGCTAAAGTGACTCTCGTGGCCCTACTATGGATATACCACCTGTACTGCGGCCAGCTTCGGAAAATATTTTACCGAGATGAAAATAGACGAAGTCATACTTTCTATCGATTTTTCAACGAGATCCCTGTGGTACTGCTCATCGCCATTGTGATTTTGGTCGTCGTCAAACCCTTCTAAATTTCCGACATTTCAAATTCGTCTTTGCTCGCACCGCAATCTGGGCAACGCCAATTAGCAGGCACATCATCCCAAAGCGTCCCTGGAGCAAGCCCTTCTTCTGGCCAACCCTCTGCTTCGTCATACACCAAACCACACAACAAGCACATATAGCGTTTCATTGTTTTCACCTCAAACTATTATTTGGTCAATATTTTACTCTATGGACAATATTCTACCCTATTGGATGGCAAAATAACATACTATATAATGGCCATCCGAGCAAAAAATAAGGTAAGTCCATGTTTAACCCAAAACAAGCCTATGATAAAGCCAAACAAGTGATCCCTGGGGGCGTCAATTCTCCCGTTCGTGCCTTTCACAGCGTTGGTGGTACCCCAGTATTTATTGATCACGCCAAAGGGGCCTATCTCTTTGACAAGAATGATACAGCCTATATCGATTATATTGGTTCTTGGGGGCCTATGATTTGGGGGCACAATCACCCAGAAATCATAGCAGCGGTTCACAAAGCCATTGATAAAGGTTTGAGCTTTGGCACAGCAACTTGGCTCGAAGTCGAAATGGCAGAACAAATTTGTTCCATGTTACCCCATATGGAAATGGTCAGAATGGTCAATTCCGGCACTGAGGCAACCATGAGCGCTATACGCCTCGCGCGAGGATTTACGGGTAAAGATAAATTTATCAAATTTGAAGGATGCTACCATGGCCATAGTGACTCTCTGCTTGTTAAAGCCGGTTCTGGTGCATTAACTTTCGGTGTTCCAAGCTCTCCAGGAGTCCCTGCCAGCGTAACAGAACATACTTTAGTCGCTCAGTTTAACGATATTGAAAGCGTCGCAACACTTTTTGAAAATAATCCAGGTGAAATTGCAGCAATCATTGTGGAGCCATATGCAGGCAATATGAATTTCATTCCTCCCCAACGAGATTTTCTTCAGGGGTTACGCAAACTCTGCGATCAACATCAAGCATTACTGATTTTTGACGAAGTAATGACCGGATTCCGAGTTGCCCTTGGAGGTGCTCAAGCCCTCACCGGCGTCACTCCGGACTTAACCACCCTGGGAAAAATCATCGGCGGCGGCATGCCCGTAGGCGCTTTTGGCGGACGCCGGGATATCATGGAGCACTTGTCACCCCAAGGAGGCGTTTACCAAGCAGGAACCCTCTCCGGCAACCCCATTGCCATGACCGCCGGACTTACCGCCTTACGATTACTCACTAACGATGTCTATCAACAATTAGAACAAAAGCTTGAACTTTTGTTGGGTGGGATTGCCACTGAAGCAAAAAAAGCCAATATTCCCTTTTATTTTGATTACCGAGGTGGCATGTTTGGATGCTTTTTCACTGAAGAAAATACGATCACCTCTTACAGTCAAGTGATGGAATGCAATACTGATACCTTCAAGAAATTTTTCCATGGCATGTTAGAGCAAGGGGTTTACCTTGCCCCATCGGCCTTTGAAGCAGGATTTATTTCCATGGCTCATAGCGATAAAGAAATCAATCACACCATCAATGCCGCGAAGCATGTCTTCTCAAACATCAACCCATAAGGAATTATTATGGCCAGTCAAACCCTTATCGATGCATTACAAAATTCTGCGTTATTTGATCATGAGTGTCTCTATTTTAAAGTCATTGAAACGCATATTTCCTGGGTTATTTTGACGGGCCAATTTGCTTATAAAATAAAAAAACCATTGGATTTAGGTTTTATTGATTACTCCACTCTAGCAAAAAGACTACATTTTTGTCAGGAAGAGTTGCGCCTTAACTCGCTACTTGCTCCCGAGACCTACCTGGATGTGGTTGCTATCGGTGGCACTGAAGAAAATCCACAGATAAATGATCCTCGCAATCCTATTGAATACGCAGTACGAATGAATGAATTCTCCCAGTCCATGATGTTCGACCAATTATTATCTGAAAAAACGCTTTCACCAGAACAGGTGAAAGATGCTGCTCGTGCGTTAGCTGATTTTCATCATAAAACAAATCATTGTCCTCCAGAGCTTGAATTTGGTCACAGCACACAAATTTATGAACCTGTGAAACAAAACTTTGATCAAATCAAAGATTTTTTAACAGAGGAACGTCACTTACAACAGCTTCACCACTTAGAAACCTGGAGTCATCAAGAACATGATCGGCTATCCGCAACCATGGAAATAAGAAAACAACAAGGTTTCGTGAAAGAATGTCATGGAGATGCTCATCTAGGCAATATCGCATTAGTTGAAGAAAAGCCTGTTTATTTTGATTGCATTGAATTTAATGATAGCTTACGTTGGACGGACACCATGGCTGACTTAGGATTTTTGGTCATGGATCTTGAATACCAGCAGCAGCCCGAATTCGCGGCCCTTGCTGCTGATAGCTATATGCAAAAAACGGGAGATTATGCTGGACTCGCGATGCTAAATTACTACAAAGTCTACCGCGCGATTGTTCGCGGAAAAGTTAATTTATTCCAATGGAGCCAAGCAAAAGATGATGAAAAACCGGCCCTATGGGATACCGCATTACGTTGCTTTTCTTTGGCAGAAGCGTACACACAACCACCTCAACCAGTCATGCTGATTACCCAAGGTGTCACATGCTCCGGAAAATCCACGATGGCAAGGCAGCTCGTTAAATCAGTGCTCTGCATCCATCTTAGCTCCGATAGAGAACGCAAACGCATGGCAGGGCTTAACGCCACCGCAAAGACATTTTCTTCAGTGAATAAAAATTTATATTCCCATGAAATGCATCAACAAACCTACCAAAAACTCGCTGACTTAACTTCCATTATTATTCAAGCAGGATATAGCGTCGTGATTGATGCAAGCTTTATCAAACAGCAATATCGACAATATTTTATTGATTTAGCTGCTAAGCTCCAAGTTCCTTTTTTCATTATACAAACCCAAGTTGAGGAAAATACATTACGCACCTGGCTATCTGATAGAATGAAAAATGAACATGAAACATCCGAAGCTTATCAAGAGGTATTAACCATGCAATTGGCTGATCAAGAAGCCCTAACAACGGTTGAAAAAAGCTTCCTATTGCAGTTTGAACGTGAAACTTTAGCAGATATTGCCCACATTACTAAAAAAACCCGAGAAAAACTCATCGCTTAGTTGTAATGCCTTCAGAAATTGTCCATACTTTTCTTACGGTCTTAGAAAGGATAGTTGTATGCATCGGGTAATTGCCGGGGGAACCGGTTTCATTGGGAAATATCTCACAGAAAAGTGGTTAGCCGCAGGGCATGAGGTGACCATTATTGGTCGTTCCAAACAGAAAATAAAGGATTGCTATGGTGATGCGGTCACTCCCGTTGAATGGGATGATTTAGCAGATGATGACCAATCTATTCTCCAGCATGCTCAAATTGTAGTAAATCTATGCGGAGTCAATATTGGAGAAAAATCCTGGACCCCTCAACGAAAAGAAGAAATCCTAACCAGTCGTACCCACTATACCAAATTATTAAGTGAAACCTGCGCAAAATTAAGTGATCATGCACCACCCCTGTTTAATGCAAGTGCCATTGGCGTCTATGGTCTCCAAGAAAGCGAAAGCCATGGACTACCCATCCCCTATGATGAAACCGAGCCATTTGACTATCAAGAAGCTCCGGATTTTCTTGCAAAAGTTGCTCGTCAATGGGAATTAAAAACCAACCCCGCTAAAGCTCATGGGGTGCGAGTGGTTAATTTACGATTTGGTATTGTACTCGGCGCAAATGGCGGCGTACTTAAAAAATTAATCACACCCTTTAAATTTGGTTTGGGTGGCCCTATCGGCAATGGTCAACAACCTTTTTCCTGGATCCATATTGAAGATTTAGCAGATGCCATTGAATTTCTCATTCAGAAAAAATACATTCGTGGCCCGGTTAATCTTGTCAGCCCTTTGGGGATCACACAAAAACAATTTGCCAAAGCACTAGGAAAAGCCATTCACCGTCCTAGCATCATACCAACCCCGGGAATTGTATTAAAAATGGTATTTGGTCAAATGGCTGATGAATTGCTGCTACGAGGGCAACATGTAGCCCCTAAAATACTCACAGACGCTGAGTTTGAGTTTAAATATCCAACCATTGATAAAGCTTTAGATAATATTTTTCAACCTAACCCTTGTGGCTAGATCAAGTTAACTGCCATAATCTTACCCTCATCACTTGGTTCATCATCTCCATCTGGCATGGGCACGGGTATAGGCTGTATTTTCCTCATTTTTTTTAGTGTTTTCGTGTCGCCCTTTGAAAACTGTCTATACGGACTATCGTGGGTTTTCACTGTAGGGCTTTTTGTAAAGTCAATCTCTGCTTGCTGGCCTTCTAAGGACGCTGCTATTTTTTTGTAAAACCCCCGTGCAATATCAATATGACGACTCTGAAATGAATTTGGCGCATGGTCACGAATCCCAAGAAAAAAACGCCCGAATATATTACCTGGTTGCGCAGTATACTGATGCATAAAATCATTTGTAATAGCTTTTACCACACAATCTAAAAATTGTAATTTTTCTTTCGCAGTATTTAATTCTTTCAAGCAACCCTCTAATTCACTAGAAAATTTCTCATTTTTATCTTGCAATGAATTCACGATAAGATCTAAAAAGCCATAGACCTTACTTTTTTCATCACATAAATTAAATACCGTTTTATTATATAAGTTTTTTGACTTTATGCTAGCGCCTGCTTTTAACAGTCTAAGTATTAACAACAAATCATTAGACTGCTTGACGGCGATCATCAGAGGAGTCGTTTTTTCTGTGATAGAAGCGCAATTAGCAGAGTAACCTTTCTTGATGATTTTTTCAACTTCCGTAAGAGGGTGATCTGAGCATATGGCCTTGTTGAAAAGTTCAAAAGAATTCTCAGAAACGACTTTTCTTAATACATCAGCCTGTAAAAAAGTTTGTATTTTGAAAAGTTCTAGGGGTAATCTTGCCCCCGCCAGGATGAGCATTTTTATACAATCCGTATGACCTTGCTGGACAGCATATCGCAGAAGCAAGCCATGCTTGGGATGGGTAACATCCAATGAAATATTTTTTTGAGAAGCCTGCTCAATAAGAAATCTCAAACACGCGGCTCTATGATGAAAAATTGCTGTATACAAAGCTTTTGTGATCATATTTGTATCGGGAATTTTTTCCGGATCTTGAAAAAAAACATTCAATCCATCTGCTACATTGCTAATATCTTTATAAATAATATGATCTAATTCAGAGTAAACACCGGGAAGTTTTTCATCTGGCTGAGGCATCTTATTCTCCTTATGCTCATAAAGATTTTGAGACCCATTATCTCTCAGCTAGAGATTTATTTCAAGCCGGTTTAACACCCTGTTTTAAGAAAAAATCTTTTAACTGTTCTTGCCAGGATGTCAACAAATTTTTCAATTGAGAGACATTATCCGCCGGTAACTCTCCCTTTACATTAGTGATTTCTAACAATTTTAATGCATCGATAATATCATTGAGCAACGAGTGGGAAGCCGCTTCTTGGTGATGGCTCGCCTGCATAATTTGTTCTAACATCGAATGACAATTTTGATTGCCAGACTGCGCTATCGCGTAGGTATTAGCCTGCTTATCGATGACTTCTGCTTCTTTTCTGATAAAAGCAGAAAACATTTGTACAGAACTGCTAGGGTACTCACAATCTTCCATACAGCAAGATAAAAGCTCACTGTAATCTTCTTCCTCCACACTTAATAACGGTAATGCGCCGCTTTCTGGTAGTAATTGAATAACTTTCTGGAGATATAGTGCGTAATACTTGTTGCAACGACTGTATGTTAAATCATCATTTAAAAGAAATGTGCGCCACTGCTTATACAACATAGCCAAACGAAAGTAACCAATTAAAGGAAAATGTTCTGCTAACGATTGTGCTTTTGCAATAGCATGCTTAAATGAGTGATTAACCTGAGAACAAATATCTTTTTGTCGCTTTGCTAAGGCTTCTCGGCGCTCTCCAAATTTTTGGTTAATCAAGCGAACAATTTCTTCTTTATCAAAACATTTTGACTTAGCATCTTCTTGAAATCGTTGGATCTGATGTTGAAGAGAGGTTCCTGCCTGCTGTAAACTTTCGCAATCCTGGTGAGCCACCTGGATCCGAATAGCATAACGATGCAAAAGAATTGATAATTCATGTGCAAACAAATGATCCGGCTGTAATTGTATGATCTCGTCCAATAAACTCAGCAACTCTACACTATCACAGAGAGCATGAAGGGGTTCCCTTTGGAAAAAGGTCAATATTTTCTTGAATAAAAATTGAGGATGACTACCAGAACGAGCATGATCCACTCCAGGGATCTTTCCACCGCCCAGAGCATCTGCCAAAGAACCAGCAAGCAGCTCCTTATTTTGCCGATCGACTAAATTTACCAGTAATTGTGAGAACAAATTTTGACTCATTGCACAACATCCCTTGATAAAATATTTAACATGTACAATATCCCATAGATGGAAAAAAATCAACCATTTTTAACAAATTTTAACCAACTTTATCGGAAAAGATGCTTTTGCACCCATAACATGCCTTTTTTGAGAACCAACGCGCCATTCGCCATTGAAAAATTTGCTCGGCCACTAACGGCAACAATAGCAGCAAAATTCCCCCTTGCCCCCAGGGCAGCTCACGAACAAAAAACCAAAGAACCAAAGTCACAAGACTCCAAATCCCAATAATATCAATGATCCTGGATTTGATAGGGGGTTGCAAACGATATAATGCATTATCGTATTTTTTGGACATACAAGGTGCCAAAAAAGGTAATAACCCTGGATCACCTAATGCTTTTAGCTGTCGCCGATAGCAGGTGGCCACAGGTTCTAATTTTTCTTTTTTGCACTCGGGACACATTATTAAGCAACTTCTTTATCGGCATTTAAATGAATATTTTGACCACTTTGCAACAAAATATCTGTTTTCGACTCTTGTTGTAAGTGCGACGCATTTATTTTGACTTCCCCAGTGGATAAAATGGTGACACTGCACTGGCTATTTTTCAACTCAATGGTTCCTTTTGCATGCAACACAAAACGAGCATCTCCACAAAAAAAAGCCAAGTGCTCCGCCGATAAATCAAGGTGATCAAACAATCCATGAAGTGATTGGTGAGCAGTTTGTTTCATGATGTCATTCTCCTAATCGCAGTAATTTGATGCATATCATTATCCAAGGAATTAATTGAGATGGCTGTTTGATGCTGCTCTTCCATTAGCTCGCCCAAGAGGAGCATATTCATCGGCAATTGCGCGCAGCCTAACCAACCAAAAAAATGACTTAACAAATACTGCTGGGGAAAACAGTGAGCAAAAAATTCCGGTTGAGGATCGTGCTTAAGTTCTAAATTTTTTAACCACACTTCTTGCTGTAATTCATGAAGTGCTGTTAATTGATGAGGAATATTAGTGGA
This sequence comes from Gammaproteobacteria bacterium, assembly GCA_021773305.1. Classification (GTDB taxonomy): domain Bacteria; phylum Pseudomonadota; class Gammaproteobacteria; order UBA1113; family UBA1113; genus JAJFKH01. Next base: position 11,932 of record JAJFKH010000036.1, read on the forward strand.
TGACGTTATAATAAAGGGTATTTCTTTATAAGAAAATCCATTATCATCCATAAATTCACAAAATAATTCTGTGATATTTTTCTGTCCTTCACAGTGAAAAAATTTTAAAGGATTTGTATTATTACTTGAAGTAAATAAGCCAAAAGCCGCTGCCTCACCGGGCGCAACGCCTTCCTGGCTTTGAGCAGACATGAGTCCATACTGAATTTGCAACTCTCGAAAAAGTATTGGCTCAATAAAACTATCCACCGCACCTAAAACAAAATAAGCTCCCTCTGCGCATAAATCTTGTAAGACCTCATCGGGAACCCCCTGATAACTAAAAGAAAATGTCACAGCCTTGCCCAACGCCTCTCCCATTATTAGGGTATACAAGGCGGAAAGTAACGGTGGGTTGAGGCAACTTGAGCGAATCGAATTTTCTTCTGGAAGAATCGTATGAATACGCACCTTGCTCAAGGCCATCTGGCAAAGGGCCTCTTTAATAGGCTCTAATGCCTGAGATACCAGGTAAAAAACCCGATCGGCCAGGGGACTATTTTCTAACTCATAAATTGGGGCATACAAAAATGCAGGCTGATCGGCACAAGCCAAAGATTGCGAGCGAAAGAACCCATGGCTGGTTAAGCAATATTCGCCTTGAACGATACGTTCAGCCACTGGTGCAAAATGATGCCCCAAACAACTAGAAAAACCTTTTTTGATACAATACATTATATAAACTTATCCGTTAACACATAAAATAATAATAGTTAAATTAATTTATTCGCGCAAGGATTTTTTTGTTTTTTTTTAAAATGAGTGAGATGCTAAATTTATACTCAAGTAGCGGCTCTGAATGACCTAGTTAAAAACTACAATCCTACCCCTATACTATCGACCTTTTCCCGGGCCTGGACGATGAGCCAGTGTGTCTTCAATGTTATGTTTCAAATCAATAAGCTTGTCTGCGGCAGAGTCGAGAACATTATGCACAGAACTCCAATTCACATAGTCAGCAGCCGCCATATAGTTCCACACGGCAATAGGAACCGTACCGGTCTCCTGGCCTCCCTGGCGAACTAAATTACGAAAATCATGGTTCGATAATTCTGTCTGGGTCAAAAAGTGATTTTCACCAAAGTCTTTAGCCATTTGTTCTTCAATGCCAGGATTTAATTCTTTGACAACCGCTTTAAATTCATCATAAGAAGGCGGATCCGATTTAAACTCCGTTCCAAGCTCTTTCGCTTGCTCCTCTATGGCGGCAAATAGTGCTCCATCATGATCATTGTTCAGTAAAAATTCATATAAAAATTCCATCAATTCATGGCTAATAGGTATATCCGTAACCGGTAACATATAGCGCTTGCGTAAAGACAACTCCAACAATACGCGATTCAAGGATTCTAAAAATTCTTCTGTGACCACCGAAATGATGAAATTTTGTTTGATTTTTCCTGCCTCATTGGACGCCTCTATCGCAAAATAAAAATCTTGTTTCCGTTGTACCGTGGGAGAAACCCCCGTAAGGCTGCCTGTTTTTGTATTTAGCTCTAGCCAATGTGGCTTCTCGCCTACCATATTAAAAGCCATTTCAGATTTGGGTGTAAAATAATTTCGCAAGTTCAGTGCGATAGGCTGCTTTTGCCGTACCACTAAGGTTTCTATGGATTTTGCAATACGTGGTTGTTCCATGTGTACTCCCTATTAAAATCTTTGCTATGCTTAATATCACATGTTTGACAATGGAATTTCAAGAGCTATGGCTAAAGGACTACATTTTATAACCATTATAGCATTGTTCGCTTATAATACAGCATTTGCCTACGCCCCTCAAATCTACGGCCATCGCGGTGCCGCAGGACTGTCTCCAGAGAATACCCTACCCGCTTACCGCACAGCCTTACGTTTAGGCGTCCATGTCATCGACATGGATGTCACCATGACCAAAGATGGGGTAGTCGTCGTCAATCATGATCCCTTTCTTAACCCGGCCTTGACCCGAACTCCTAGAGGACAATGGATCGAGGATAA
>JAJFKH010000037.1 GCA_021773305.1 Gammaproteobacteria bacterium
TGTGGCGTTAGCTGATGCCCAAGCTTCTACAGAATCCATCGTTATCGGCGAATTAGTTGATACTCTATCAAATCAAAGTAACGTTAGATCCTTTTCTAGAAAACCCCATGAAAATTCAAGAATGAGTTCTTTTCTTCACGAGCAACAAAAAACCTATCAAAACACTTATTTTTACGCACTGATCATGCATTCTATTCAAGGTGGATTGATAGCCATTATGATGGCGTTTTCTGCTTATTTTTTAGTTCATCTGTATAGTAAAAATTTAGTGACCATCGGTGATTTTGCATTGATCTTCGGACTTGCTATGGAGACAGGTCATATGATGTGGTTCACCATGTCGGAAGTTGATGAATTTAATAAAGCCGTAGGCCGATGTAAACAAAGCTTGTCTTCACTCATGACACCACTAGAAATTCAGGATAAACCCGACGCAAAAATGCTTACATGTAACAAAGGCCATATTACTTTCCAAAAGGTTAAATTTCATTATAAAGACACCGAGCTTCTTTTTCAGAATAAATCCATCGATATTAAATCAGGGCAAAAAGTAGGACTGGTCGGCTATTCCGGCAGTGGTAAGTCTACTTTTGTTAATCTTATTTTACGACTTTATGACATCACTGATGGTGCCATTCTCATTGATGAACAAGACATTCGTGATGTCACTCAAGATTCCTTGCGCATCAATATTGCTATGATCCCACAAGATCCTTCGTTATTTCATCGAAGCCTCATGGACAATATCCGTTACGGCAGAATTGATGCAACGGATGGCGACGTGATAGAAGCCGCTAAAAAATCTCATGCGCATGAATTCATTGCAAAATTACCACGAGGCTATGATTCACTAGTCGGTGAACGCGGCATAAAATTATCAGGCGGGCAACGTCAACGTATAGCAATTGCCCGAGCTATCCTGAAAAATGCCCCCATACTCATCCTCGATGAAGCAACCTCACAACTAGATTCAGTGACCGAATCCCTTATTCAAGACAGTCTTGGGGGATTAATGCAAGATAAAACAACAATCGTCATTGCCCATCGCTTATCTACATTACTGCATATGGATCGCATCCTTGTCTTCGATAAAGGAAAAATTATTGAAGATGGTACCCATGATGCTCTATTAGCAAAAGCTGGTTTATATAAAAAGTTATGGGACGCACAAGTGGGCGGATTTTTAGGAGATGAGATCAAGAAGAAAAAAAATCCTTAATAGCAAACTCCTTATCAAGCAGCCTGTAGCTGGTGCTACGACCAGCACCAGGATTTTGAATAAAAACACCGCGATCCCTCAAGTCCTGAATATCTCGCAACGCCGTATCCTTCGAACATTTAGCTAACTTGGCATACTTGGATGTATTGATATACCCTTTAAAATCATCTTCCAGTGATCTGTCCCCGATTTAGTAGACACGGAAAAAAGTGTAAACGATTCATCGGAGGTACAAAAAATGAAGAAAAAATTAAAGACAACAACAGACTCATCTCATGGACTTCCTATTGCAGAAAATATTCTTGCTCGGAATTTTACGGTAGAAAAGCCAAATACTCATTGGGTAAGTAATATCACTTATCTTTGGACAAAAAAAGGTTGGTTATATTTGGCCGTTATAATTGCTCTAATGGGTGCAGATCATTTAGAGGCGTATTGCTAAACTCAGAAAATCCAGCGAAAATTTTTCGAGAAATAAAAATGGCGGAGGTTAGCATCCACCAATATAACGCTCTCCAAACTGGGTGGGAAATGTACAATAAGCTTATGTATATCATGTCCTATAAGTGTCAATAAATGCTACAAATAGGACATATCAGAAAAATATATTCTTACTTAAGCAACACCCAAATTTCAGTGAGAAGCTCTGTTTCTGCAACTTCATGATCAAAATTATGATAACAGAAGATGCATGGTAAATTGCCTAACTTCTCACCAGATTCTGGAAGCCAATCGCGATATAGGTGATAAATTGTATCGCCAATATTGTCTCGAGACCCTTTATGAGTTGTAACCGCATATCTACCAGCTGGCAACTCTCTGTCGATCACTTCATCGCTCAATTTAAAATCTTGAGGCACCGTAAGAGCCAAATCAAATCGCCACTCTTCTGGCGGTGTTTCCCTAGGATCATGGTAGCCGAACCCAAATGCTTCTCCTGCCTTAGGTTTTAAATTAATTGGCTGTGCTTTGGCCCATGATATTAATTTATCCAATGTAATGGACAATTTCATAGGATCACCATGATGTTCCATCACTACCAATCTTTTTGATGGCAGATCTTTTATTGTAATGGTCATAATTTTTTTACCTTTAATACACCCAAAGTGAATCATATTTTCCTTGTTGAACTTCCATTAAACCATTATATTTTAACGTTTTGGCAATAAAAAAAACATCGAAATAGAATGACTATTCCTCGTTTTTTTTATTGCCAAAACGCTAAAATCTAACGGCTTACTGAAACCTCAATGCTCTATCTTATAATGATTGAAATCCACCTTCCATGATAGCGGATATTTCATTTGCATACTGGCCAATATTTTGAAAAAACTTGATAGCACTATCTCTGAATTGACTTAACGTTTCATGATACTTGTTATACAAGATATTTTTTTTGAAAAGTTTCCATATGAGTTCAATTAAATTTAAATTAGGTGAGTAAGTTGGTAAGAAAACCAACTTGATTCTAGAGTTCCCTAAAAAATCTTTAACAATTTTAGAGTGATGATAATCGGTTTCTTATCTTCATAGCCAATATGATGCAATAAGTCACGCATTCCGCTAGTACTATATTTTATGGAAAACTTTTCTGATAAACAGGAAATAATTGATAATGTCGTCAAATAAATTTTAGAATCTAGTTCGGATTTTAGAATATTAATTTCATAATCACTAAGATAACGACGGCTTCCCTGGTG
>JAJFKH010000038.1 GCA_021773305.1 Gammaproteobacteria bacterium
GAGACGAAGGGGGCGGAAGTCCTGGAAGGATTCCGCTTGAACGCTTTGTTCTCGCGCGGAGCGGGAGGTCAAAGGGTGAAAATGGAGCTGAACGCGGCCGTTCTCCCGCGCAGCGGGAGAACTTGGTAATACGTGTACTTGATTGTCCATGTATTACCCTCCTATATACGCCCTTGATTTCCTTGATATTGCATATTAAGGTGCAAACAAGGACTTTGGAGGTACTTTGTCTTCATATCAGAATAAGGTCAATCAAAAATCTACATTTCGACCAACTGCGCCTCGTTTGATGGATCAGGTGCGCGAAGTTTTGCGTTATCATCATTACGGTAAACGTACGGAAGAGGCATATGTACGTTGGATTAAAGGTTTTATCTTTTTTCACAACAAAACACACCCGAAGGATATGGGAAAGGCAGAAATCGAAGCTTATTTAAGCCACCTTGCTGTTAATCAGAATGTTGCGGTATCCACACAAAATCAGGCATTTAACGCCTTGTTGTTTTTATATAAGCAAGTGCTTGATTTACCTTTTGCCGATGATATCGCTCCTATTCGCTCCAAAAAGCCCGTGCGGTTACCTGTGGTTTTAAGTCAGCGTGAGGTTGCGCGCTTATTAGCTGGCATGAGTGAAGAATCAGGGATAATGGCAGGTGTGATGTATGGCGGTGGTTTGCGCTTGATGGAATTGTTGCGTTTGCGTGTTCAGGATATTGATTTTGACAATGGTTATTTAACAGTTCGTGCAGGCAAGGGTGATAAAGACAGAACAACATTGTTGCCAGTCTCAATAAGGGAAAAATTGATAGCACATTTGCAGGGTGTGAGGAAGTTATTTGAAAAAGATTTAAGTGAAGGAAATGCGAATGTGTGGTTGCCGGGTGCGTTAGCGAAGAAATATCCGAATGCGCCAAAATCGTGGGAATGGCAATATGTTTTTCCTTCTAAAGTGTTGTCGGTTGACCCGCTATCAGGAGAAACGCGACGCCACCATGTGAATGAATCGGGTTTACAAAAAGCAATACGCTCGGCAAAACAAAAGGCAGGCATTAATAAACGCGTAACATCACATACCTTGAGGCACTCTTTTGCAACGCACTTGCTTGAATCAGGAACCAATATCCGAGTGGTGCAAAAGCTGCTTGGACATGCCGATGTGAAAACGACTGAAATATATACGCATGTATTGCAGCAAAACCTTGGGGCGGTGGTTAGCCCCCTAGACACATTAGCTCGTGATTAACGTTTTCATAACTTATGTAATGACGAATACAGCTGATTGGCTATAGTTTGCGTGAAATTAAGTATTGTAGCTACACATCGGAGTTTTAGACCGTGACATTTCAAGAATTATTGCTGACATTACAACAGTTTTGGGCAAAGCAGGGCTGTGTTGTGCAACAGCCTTATGATAGCTCTATGGGTGCGGGCACTTTTCATCCATCTACATTTTTACGTGTTTTAGACGATCAAGACTGGCGCACAGCGTATGTGCAGCCATGCCGCCGACCAACCGATGGGCGATATGGCGAAAATCCCAATCGTTTGCAACATTATTATCAGTTTCAGGTGATTTTAAAACCAGCACCTGAAGATATTCTTGATTTGTATTTGGCATCGTTGCGCGAAATTGGCGTGGATACGGATGTGCATGATATTCGTTTTGTAGAAGATGATTGGGAATCACCAACACTTGGCGCATGGGGTTTAGGCTGGGAAGTGTGGCTTAATGGCATGGAAGTCACCCAATTTACCTATTTTCAACAGGTGGGTGGTGTTGAACTAAGCCGTACACCGGGTGAAATCACCTATGGTGTTGAGCGACTGGCGATGTATATCCAAGGCGTTGAAAATGTTTATGACTTGATTTGGGTGGAAAATCCAGATGGCACCAAAGTGACCTATGGCGATGTGTTTTTACGCAATGAGCAGGAATTTTCAGCTTACAACTTTGAACATGCAGATATTCCTTTTTTGCAACAGCAATTTGATCAAGCCGAAGGCGATTGCAAACGCCTTGCAGATTCAAGCTTGTTCCTTCCTGCTTATGAAGAAGTGATTAAAGCATCACATGCCTTTAACTTATTGGATGCACGCGGTGCGATTTCTGTGGCTGAACGCCAGCGTTTTATTGGCCGCGTGCGCACCTTATCGCGCACCGTGGCGCAAGGGTATGCGGGGGGACAAGCATGATTAAAATAATGGGTGTTACTTTAATCATGCTCGGCACAAAAGCTTGTAAGGTAAGTGAATTATGAAACCCTTATTGATTGAAATTGGTATTGAAGAAATTCCAGCAGGTGTTGCGCCGCGTATGGGCGAGGCATTGCAAGCAGGTTTAGCAAAAGTTTTGCAAGACGCAAACATTGAAGTGTCGGCCTTAACATTAGGTGTTAGCCCACGTCGTTTGTTGATTCACGCAGCATCATGCCTTGTGATGCAAGCGGATAAAGAGCAAGTGATTTGGGGGCCACCAGAAAACATCGCGCTTAAAGATGGTCAACCCAGCAAAGCCGCAGAAGGGTTTGCACGTAAATCAGGTTTAAGTGTTGCTGATTTTGAATTTACCGATAAAGGTGATGGCAAAGCAAAATATATGAAGGCAACCATTATTGTTCAAGGTAAAAAAGTAGCCGATATTCTTGCAGAGGCAATGCCAGCGATATTACGCAGCCTGCCCAGCCCCAAACAAATGCAATGGCAAGATGGAGAGGCAAGAAGCGATGCTTTTATCCGCCCTGTGCGCTGGATTGTGGCGCGTTTAGGTGATGAAGTGATTCCGTTTGGCTTTGCAGGCATTGAAGCGGGCAAAGCTTCTTACGGCCATCGTATGGCTTTGAATGCAAAAGGTGAGTTGGATGTAAACAATCCTTTTGCTTGGTTAGAAGAGCGCATGGTTGTTGCTGATCGCGAGCAGCGCAAAGCTTTGATTGAACAAGGTTTGCATGCTGCTGCAAAAGCCGCAGGTGTGAGTTTGGTGGCAGATGATGATTTGGTTGAGGAAGTCACGGATTTAACCGAATGGCCGCATGTGATTACAGGGCATTATCTGCAAGACTTTTTGCGTTTGCCGATTGAAGTGAGCCGTATTGAGCTGAAACATCATCAACGTTGTTTCTCCACCCATGATGGTAAGGGTAATACATCCAATGTGTTTTTTGCAGTTGCCAATATTAAATCAAAGCAGCCAGAGATTGTAGCGCATGGTAATGAGCGCGTAGTGAATGCGCGCCTTGCTGATGCAGCATTCTTTTTTGATCGTGATCCTAAAGAGACATTGGAAACACGGGTGGAAAAACTCTCTACCATTACCTTCCAAGATGGTTTGGGCATGGTTGGCGATCAGGTGCATAGGTTGCGTAGTTTTGTGTTGGATAACGCAACCAAATTGGGCGTGGATGCCAATGCTGCACAGCGTGCTGCTTATCTTTGTAAATCTGACCTGACCACAGGTTTGGTGGGTGAATTCCCTGAATTGCAAGGTTATATGGGTGGCATTTATGCCGATATGGATGGTGAAACAGCGGAAGTGGCGCAAGCCATTGCTGAGCATTATGCGCCAGTTGGTGCGGATGATGATTTGCCAAGCAACGGTATTGCTAAAGCCATTGGTATTGCTGAGCGCGCCGATAAATTGTTGGGTTATTTCCATTTAGGTAAAATCCCCACTGCAAGTGCAGATCCTTTTGCTTTGCGTAGGGCTGCCATTGGTTTGGTGCGTTTGCTGATTAACCCTAGTAATCCTGTCACCATGACACTTCATCAAGTGATTGATGAGGCAGCCAAACAATGGAATCAACAGCGGGTGACCATTGCAATTACTGCTGAAACCAAGCAGCAGGTCCACGATTTTATTTATGAGCGTTTGTTGGCTATGAGTAAAATGCTTCATTTTTCACGTACGGCCATTGATGCGGCAGTTCACTCTTCTGAAGTGCGGCCGCTTTATCAAGAAGGTTTGATTGCCAAATACCTGATGGGTTTTGAGCAATCACCAGAAGGTCAAGCCATTGCGGCAGCCAACAAACGCATTGCGAATATCTTGAAAAAAGCAGGGGCGATAACAATAACAATTGATGAAACCTTGTTTGCAGAAGATGCAGAAAAGACATTGTATGCTCAACTTGTCAAAACCGAAGAGGCTTTTCATCAAGCTATTTCACAAGGCGAGTTTGAACAACGCATTGCACCTGCCTTAAACATACTCTCGCAACTCAGAGAGCCTGTGGATGCATTTTTTGATGATGTGATGGTGATGGCTGATGATACGGCTATTCGTGATAACCGTTTGGCGCTTTTATCGCGCTTGCGCACACTCTTTTTGAATGTGGCAGACGTGTCCAAGTTGGTTTGATTGGTTGATGCAAGTGTGCAAGGGCATAGGCAACGCTTAAAAGAGCGCTTTGCCCAACACGGCCTTGATGGTTTTCATGATTATGAAGTGTTGGAATTATTGCTGCTTTATGTCATTCCACGCAAAGATGTCAAACCCATCGCCAAACGTTTGTTCACGCAGTTTTCTACGCTTGCTGGTGTGTTTGATGCACATGTTGAAGAGCTGCAAAACATTGAAGGTTTGGGCAAAGAATCTGCCTTGTATTTAAAGCTGCTGAAAGCAGCACACACGTCTTATTTAAGTGCTGATTTGGCCGATAAACCCCTGTTGAGCTCACCTGAAGTGGTGAAAAATTGGCTGCGTTTAAAGCTTCAAGGGCAAAGTATTGAATATTTTGGTGCTTTGTTCACCGATCAACAAAACCGCTGCATTTCATCTGAAATTCTTTTTGAGGGTACAATTGATAGGGCGGTGGTGTATCCACGCAGCCTTATCAAACGCGCTTTGGAGCTGGATGCCAAGGGTATGATTGTATTTCATAATCATCCAGGTGGCACTGCTGTAGCTAGCGAACAAGATATCCAGTTAACACGGCAGTTGATGGAAGCGTGTAGTGTTTTAGATATTAAACTCTTAGACCACTTTCTCTTGGCAGGCAAAGAAGTGTTATCCTTTCAAGAACAAGGCTGGTGGCCAACATAAAAGCTTATTTCAAGGGCAAATAGATATCCGTGATGTATTCATTTTCAGGGACTTCTGGTAAGTAATTCAGGTATTCGAAAAATAGCGGTGAGTTATCACGCTGACATTCATCGCTGCTGGGTAACCATGCACGGCAGAGGGCATCAACTTTTAGCTGTAAGGTATCAGGAGACCCGACATGGCGTAATTTTGCATAGCGGCCAGCCGGGATTTCTTGGTTGCAAATGCCTTGTTCATTTTCAGGTATATCAACATCAACCTCGCCACAAATAGCAAAGTGAAAGTCTTGAATAGGCATGACTTCAGGGTTGCTATAACGCATGCCAAACGATCGTTTTGTGGCCACAGGTGAATAGCCGCTTTCTTTACGCCAGCTATTAAATATATCTATGGATTGTTGCAGTTGATCTGGTGCAGCATGATGTTCAAGGGCAGCTACTTTGATGGCTGGGATATTAACAATGTCTATTCTCATATGCGGTGATGTTATGGTATTTCGAGAGCCGTGCATACTCGTTTTTACAGGGGTAGTTTTTTAACTTTTTTCAAGCCGCGCCTTTGAAAAACTTAAGGATGAGAGAATTATTTTTGGCGGCCAAACGATAGCTGCGTTTACCTTCAAGGAAACCTACCATGCTGTGGCAAAGGCGTTCGCCATATCTTTTAAACACAACTTTGCGAATGGTTTTTGAAAAATAAAAAGGTTTGGAAATTTTAGCTGCAATATTGAGCTCTTGGTTAATGTCTTCATCAATGCCAGCATGATATAAACTTGAGATTTCCTCAGGGTTTTTGCCTGCAACCATAGCTTTGCCCGCTTCAAGACCACTTTTGAGGGCATAGGTGAAACCCTCGGCTGTAATCGGGTCGGCAAAACCTGCTGCATCACCCACGAGCATGATGCGTTGTTTCATATAAGGTGGTTTTCTTGGTTTGATAGGGATAATAAAACCTTTGCGATTGCGCTCAGTATAACCTTCTGCAAGACCAACCATTTCTTTATATGTGTCAAAAAG
>JAJFKH010000039.1 GCA_021773305.1 Gammaproteobacteria bacterium
GATTCCCTGCTATTTGTTGCTTTGTTAACGATGATTTAACAGGGGAAAATTTACAAAGGTTATCTGAATCTGGTATAAAATTGATTGCTCTGCGTTCAGCAAGATTTAATCATGTGGATATTAAAGCACATTAAAAATAACGGTTCTTCGGGTACTTGCTTACTCTCCCCATGGAGTGGTGGAGTATGCAGTTGTACTTATTTTAGCCCTTAACCGTAAAATTCACCGAGCCTATAATCGAGTTCGAGATAATGATTTTTCTTTGCATGGCTTAATGGGATTTGATATTAACAATAAAACGGTGGGTCTCATTGGCACAGGCATTATGGTGATTAATACAAGGGATTTTTCACCCATGAAGCATTAACGAATATTATTCAGACGACCTTAGAAAACATTTCTGCATTTGAGCAGGGTGATCTGTTATTAAATCAAGTTACGATAGGACATTCCCATCAAAATACTTTTTAAAATAGGGTGCAAAATGTCAATTTCTCAGTATAAATACGAATAGTAACAACTCCTCTCCTGAACCATACTTAAGATGTTATTCATTTAAAGAGGAGTATGAGTCATGGATAATGAAGATAACAATAAATTTGATTCTGAGATCGTTAAACAATCGATTTCTGATCTTCAAGAATTTGAAGTTGCTACTGAAGATTCTGCTGTTAGTAAAGCTAACCTCATGAAGCAACTTGCTTATTTTGATGGCATCCAGGGTGCAGTAACTAAACGTAAAACTGCTAAAGTGTTGTTCCCAGCATTTCCCATCAATGATAAGGAAATATATGATAAATTATGTGCTGTATCCGTTCGTACTTTTTCAGAAGGAGGAAAAAGTGAAATTTTAACTTTTCCTGAGGCTATATCAGTGGTTGAAAATATTAGCTGTATGGTATGTGCCGCTGATTTAGGTCAACAATTAAAGCTATCTGGCAATTTAGCCATAGAAAACAATAATAAAAAATTAGCTGATGATACTTATTGTAGTATCATGGAGAGATTATGCTTTATTTTGGATGGTAAAAGGAACAGTTTCAAAAAAGATCTTAGTGGTGACGAACAAATTCAACTGCTAAGTGCATTGCGAGAATTGTTTTGCGCAATACAAGTCAATGCAGCAATTGAGAATGCCGATGAATGGACTGTTACTGTTCGTAATAAAAAAGAAAGCATAATAAATTTCTTAAAATCATTATTTAAAACATGGAAGAAAGAGATTGGGGCATCTGGAATGACTGAGCAAACAATCTTATTAAAGTATATCATTGCTTCGATTGAGGGTATTAATAGCAAACTTCCTTGGGATGAAGCAATGCGTTCGGCAATGTGCTTTGCATCCGCGGGTGTTTCATTTGCAGTTGCTGGAGCAACTATTGCTGCGTCGGCAGGGACTTATGGTGCTTCGGCAGCTATAGCAGTGCCAAACATTATTCAGGGTTGTGTTTCACTAGGCCGTGGTATGGGTAAAGCAGCCTATGTTATTGATGAAATTGTTTCTTATTATTCCAGCTGGTATGATGGTGCACAAAACCGTATTTCTTTGTTATTCATTGCTGCAAGCAATATGATTTGTTACAAAAAAAATAATGATATTGGGGGCTATCAAAAAGCGCTGAAAAATTTCATCCAATTATTGAATGCGGATAGTACCTCTGATATTCAACTCCGGGATAAAACCAAAAAGCAATCAATAGAAACAAGAACAGCTGAAATCATTGGTGTGCTAGATGCTTTAGGACAAATTTATTTAACCGTAAGTAATCCTGATCTTAACATAGACTCAAATATTCAAGAGGAAATAATGTTGCGGATATTAGAAAAATATGAAGATTTTTCACGGCAAAAAAGGAACGATGATTTATTTGTACAAACTGCAATTCTACGACGTTTATTAAACCTTCAAATTGTTCAGTACAATAGAATAAATTTGCCTTACGATCAGGTTTTGGAAAATAAATTCAATTTGCTTTTGTCTAATTTGATAAAAAAAATGGCGCGGCCTATTCGAAAGTATAATGAAAAAAAATATGCTGTTGCAAGGAAAGCGAGACTTGATGATCGCTTGTATGCAGAAGAGGAGCAGGCCATCAATAATTTCTTTGATATTTTGGATGAATTTTACCCTAGTTTACCTGAATGCAATAGTGTAGCTTTTGCAATGATGAGGGAGATAATTGAAAATCTAACAGAGGCGAATAATCGCTCAGTTATTAAATTCAAAGCGATGAAAAAATTGTCAGTGTCAATAGTCAAGCTGAGGAAGATTATTGTTCGTGAAAAAGATGCGGGTAAAATAAAGAATCTAACAATTAAGTTAGATAACTTAATTTCATTGTTTGATATAGCGGTATCTAATACTCTCAGAAAGGATAGTGAGGATTATTATGGGTTGAAGAGAGAGCAATTAGAAAAATTGTTGACGGATGTAAAAGATGTGTGTCAGATATTATGGCGCTGTGGTTATGATATGCAAAAAGCCAACTTGGATGAAATTGTAGCAAGTTCTTATGGAGATTGTTATGCTGTTGAAAGCGATAGAAGCAACACAATAAGATATTACTTGAAAAGATTGGGAGATGTAGGAAAATGCTCAATCTATGAGGAAATTTTTTGTGGAGGAATTGTAAGAGACGCTATTAGCCTGAGTGATGAAAAGGAATATTATAATCAACTTTTTGCAGAGGAAAGAAAAATAAATAAAATTTATTCTTGTGACTCTAATCTTAGTGTTAGATGCGAATCCTTAGAAGAAATCCCTGCTCAAGATAGAGAAGCGCAACTTATTGATTTAGGTGCAGCAATTATTCATGGAGAAATTCCAGGTAACTTAAGTGAGGATTATTTTAAGTTGGTTGATGAATTTACTTATCTCTTAAGTGCTGAAAAAATAAGAAATATTCAAATTAGAGAAAAGACAAAAAAAACACCAATAAAAACCAGTAAAGAAGAGATTTTTTGTATTTTAGAAATCTTAAAATCTATTTATTTATCTGCAATTGAGGCCGAAGGTTCTGGTGAGGATGGGGATGAAATATTTTTAGGCGGCATAAAATTACGAATTTTAGACAAAGTAGAAGAATATTTTGATCAGAAAAAAAGTGATGATTTGTCTGTTCAAGTTTATATTTTATCTTGGCTTAGTGATATTTCCTATGATAAAGCGAGTTATCCTTCTGTGCGAGATCCTATGGCTGAAATAAGGTTTAATACTCTTTTTTCTAGATTGGTTGAGCGCGCAATGTTGATTATTAATAAATACGATAAAAAGAGATACGTTGCTGCTCGTGAACTGGGAATTAATAATTTTTTGTATGAGGATGAAGGGAAAGCTATTCAAAATATTTTTGATTTATTAGAGCAGCTTTTTTCTGAGGTTCCTGATAGTAATCAAAGCGTTAATTCTTCTATGAAGAATGTCAGTGGAAAATTGTCTCAAAAAGATAATCGCTCAGAGGTTAAGCTGTATACGATGGAGCGTTTATCTGAGTGGATAATCAATGGTAATGGCCTAGATTTACTTGTCATATATAGGTTTTCTCTAGGAGAGATCCTCCAAAAAGATAGTTCGGATATATATGGGTTAGAGAAAACCCAGCTGAGGACTTTACTGGAGAATGCCAACAAAGTATACGACAAGATAGGCGATTCAGCTCTGAAAGAAACGATTGTGAGTGCATTTACGCTTTGTTGTAATGAAGGAGAAAATTTCTATCGCAAAGGTTGTAGGAAAAAGGCAAAATTGAAAAGGAATCTTTGTTTTTTTTCTACACCTACAGCTGAGGTGATAAATAATGCTATGAAAAAAACAGAGATTTATCGCATAGCATTCCCTCAATTCAAGGAAGATTTTAATGCCGTTCAGGCTACACTTCGGCCTGCTTGATATTAGCGCGATGATGGACGATTGGAAGGATCTCAGTCGTCCTCTTGAGTGTTGTAAATTGTAAAATCTAGAATAATTAGGGTACGTAAATTTCCCACCATTGACGTGCACATAAAAAAGACATACCATTGATGTTTCTCAGATAAATTTTTTTATCGAGGAAGTATTAAAAATACTTTAAAATCAATCAGTTATATAAGGTGATAAGCAGTATGCGATCAAAACGCATCATAGGTGGACTCTGGCTTTTTGTCGCAGCACTTTTTGTGGCAGGGATCCTCTATAGCAAGCGCAAAGAGACAAAGCAAGTGCCTCCAGGATCTTACGAGCCACCCGTGATTTCAGTCCGAGTGGCCCAAGCCACAGTTCAATCGTTGCCGATTACCGTGAAATCCTTAGGAACCCTAGAAGCTGAAAATTCGATTGTTGTAACGCCTCAGCTTGCAGGGCAGATTAAAAAAATCACTTTTGATGATGGAGCCGCAGTGACTCAAGGAGATGTTCTCTTTGAAATCGATGGGGCATTACACCAGGGTAATGTGGATGCGGCGAAAGCGGGATTATTTTTAGCTAAGATAGAGCATGACCGAGCGAAAAAACTAGTAGATTCCAAAGCGATGACTCAGCAATTTTTAGATAAAGCGAGTGCTGAAAACAGACAAAAACTAGGATTATTACATGCTGCTCAAGCAAATTTGGATCATGCTATTATTAAAGCGCCATTCTCGGGAAATATGGGTAACCGCCAAGTGAGTATGGGAGAATATGTAGGGATTGGCCAACCCTTAGTGCAGCTTATTAATTTGGACAATTTAAAAATCACCTATGCGCTGTCTCAAGGTTACCTTGCTAATGTTCACAAAGGCCAAGACATTACTTTTGAAACTTCAGCTTACCCAGATCGGATTTTCCATGGGACGGTGAATTTTGTGGGGCCGCAAATTGATTTGCGAGATAGGGTGATCAATCTTCAAGCTGAGTTTAATAATATAGAGCATTTATTAATTCCAGGATTATCTATTAAAGTGACTCAGTATCTTGGAGAAGTCGATCACGCCATAACTGTGCCTACTGAAAGCTTATTAGCATCTATTGAAGGTAATAAGATCTATAAAGTCGAGAATGATAAAGCCGTCGAAGTGCCTGTAAAAATTGGTCTGCGAAGTAATCAATTTGTAGAAGTGCTAAGTGGAATTACAGTGAACGATCAAATTATTATTGAGGGGCAGCATAAATTAAAAGATGGCATGGCTGTTACTATTATTCATTAAAAGGAGAGTACGCTTTGTCATTGCCTGAATTTTGCATTAAGCGCCCGGTTTTTACTATCGTGATGAGTTTAGTTATACTTGCCTTAGGGTGTATCAGTAGTTTGGATTTAAATTTACGTTGGATCCCTGATGTCACTCCAGCCCAAGTTTCCATCTCAACTTCCTATTCCGGTGCTAGCCCTCAACTCATTGAGAATGAAGTGACTCGCCCCCTTGAAAACGCGTTAGCTGGTGTTGATGGCGTTGATACTGTGATTTCTCGTAGTCGCCAGAGCATCAGCCAAATTGATATTACTTTTGAACCTCAAGTTAATATTGATTTAGCCGTGGATGATTTACGCTCTCATGTGGGCCGTGTGGTTAATGTCTTACCCAAAGATGCCAAACAACCTATCATAACAAAATCTGATCCGAGTAGTATCCCCGTAGTTTTTTTTGCATTTTCAGATAATAGTCGTACCACACAACAGTTAACAGACTATATTAAACGGTTTGTCCAACCTGAGCTGGAGGCAGTAAAAGGTGTTGGTAGTGTGATGTATTATGGTGAAAGGGATTATGCAGTTAGAATTTGGTTGGATCCGCAAAAACTAGCCGCGAGAGGCGTCACGGCGGACGAAGTGTATAAGACTCTCAAAACACAAAATGTACAAGTCCCCAGCGGTCGCATTAAGACCCATGATCGTTATTACACGGTATTAACTAATGAAAAATTACAATCCCTTGATGACATTAAAAAACTCATTCTTCGTCAAGAAGATAATCATAGTATCCGTTTGAGCGATGTTGCCTCAGTGACGTTAGGATCAGAAAATGAAGACAATACCTTTCGGTTTAATGGCGAACCGGCTTTATCTTTAGGCGTGATCCCCCAATCAAATGCAAATCCTCTTCAAGTCGCCAAAGATGTATTAGTGCGAGATAAGCAATTGAGAAAATATTTTCCTGAGGGAATGGAAGCTAAAGTTGTCTTTAATCAAGCGACTTTTATCAGCGCTTCTATTAGGAGTGTCTTTCACTCAATTTTAGAGGCTGTGTTACTGGTTATTTTAGTGATTGCGCTTTTTCTTGGACGGCTGCGCTCTGCTTTGATACCTATTGTTACAATCCCTGTTTGCCTAATTGGTGGATTTTCTGTTATCTATTTATTGGGTTATACCATTAATACGATTACGTTATTAGCGATGGTGCTTGCTATTGGGCTTGTGGTAGATGATGCTATTGTTGTTGTGGAAAATGTGACAAGACATATTGAATCTGGAAAAGACACACTTACCGCGGCATTAATCGGTAGCAAGGAAATGATATTCCCTGTGATTGGGATGACATTAACCTTGGCTGCTGTGTATGTTCCTGTAGGCTTTGCACAAGGTGTGGTAGGCCAATTTTTCCGTGAATTTGCTTTTACTTTGGCAGGTTGTGTGCTTATTTCAGGTTTTGTAGCATTAACCTTATCTCCTATGCTTTGCGCAAAATTATTGCAAGCGAAACAGTCCAAATCCACGCTTGGCATGTTGATGGAGAGAGGATTTAATGCGCTCAATAATGGTTATAAAAAATGTTTAACGTTTATTCTTGACAAGCGAATTTTTATTATTTTGGTACTTATTGCTATCGGAGTTGGTTGTAGCATGCTATATCGAACGCTACCTTCTGAATTGGCACCTACCGAAGATATGGGTGCGGTTAATATTTTTATTGTTTCACCGGATGATGCGAGTTTTAGTTATACAGACAGAGTTGCTAAAGAGATCGAGAAAATTTTTCCGACGTTACCGGGATTTTCATCTTATTTAATTAATATTGGATCGTGGTCGCCAAGAAGTGCTTTTAGTATGGTGAAATTAAAAGACTGGAAAGAGCGAGACAAATCATCTGTCCAAATTGCAGATATATTAACAGGACTCACAAAAAATGTTCCTGGAGCCAATGTATTTGTACAACCACCTTTACCGCCTATTTCATGGTTTAGTGATGACTCGGGTAATAATTTTTCATTAGCAGTGATGACTACAGGAAGTTATCAAGAGCTTTATGAAGTGATGCAAGTGTTTAAAGATAAAGTGAAAGATTATCCGGGTTTTGCTTATGTTGATAATCGACTCCAATGGGATACTCAGCTATTTGAAATTAAAGTGGATAGAGAGAAAGCCGCAGTGTTGCAGATCCCTATTGAAAATATCAACGCTAATATTTCTGCAATGCTATCGGGGATGAATGTTACAGAATTTGAATATAATAATGAAAACTATCAAGTTATTTTGCAAATGAATGAGGATGCTTTATCAAACCCTAATGTTCATCGCCAATTTTATGTGCGCAATAGAGATGGTCAGATGATCCCGCTTTCTGATGTGGCAACCATTGAGCAAAAAACATTTCCTAATAGGTTGAGCCATATTGATAGAATGCGTTCAGATATTTTAAGCATCAGTTTAAAGCCAGGTTATTCTATGGCAGAAGTCATTGACTATTTAACGGAAGTTTCACGGGATATTCTGCCCGAAAATATGAAAACAGAGTTTTTAGGTAGTGCTAAAGAATATTTAAAATCTAGCCATCTGATGATGATGGCATTTTTACTAGGCTTGTTATTTATTTATCTAACATTAGCTGCGCAATTTGAGAGTTTTATTGATCCTTTTATTATTTTGTTGACGGTTCCTTTTGCGATATTTGGTGCGCTACTTACGTTGAAATTAACGGGGTTGAGTTTAAATATTTACAGTAATATAGGATTAGTGACCTTAATTGGGCTAATTTCAAAACATGGGATCCTTATCACAGAATTTGCAAATAACAAACGCAAAGAAGGTATGTCATTAAGAGATGCCATTATTGAAGCTTCTTCATTGCGACTTCGTCCTATCTTAATGACAACTTTTGCGATGGTCTTCGGCGCTCTACCCTTGGCTTTGGCGACAGGCCCTGGGGCTGAAACACGTCAACAAATTGGTTGGGTAGTTGTCGGTGGTATGAGTTTAGGTACATTTTTCTCGTTATTTGTCATTCCCGTTGCCTATAGCTATTTGGGGAGATTGCACGGAAATATCTTAGGAAAAAGGGCCGAGAGTATTACATAGCATGGTGATTAATTTCAAGACAAGTTGAAAAAATCCATAGAAGTTTCTATACTCATATGAAGCAATTAGGTGGTAATATTAAAGAAAGCTTATGACAATTATCTTATGTGGTTTTAAAAATTGTGGAAAGTCATCTGTTGGTGCGTGCCTTGGTAAGTTACTAAGGATGCCCTTCTTTGATATAGATGATTTGCTACTGAGCCGATATTCAGAGCAATATGAAAAGCACGGGTCTATTTCAGAAATACACCACTCACTGGGTGATAAGCGATTTCGGCAACTAGAATCTGAAGTGGTGCAATCACTTAATACAGACAGTGAAAAAATGATTATTTCAACAGGTGGTGGAACGTTATTAGATAAAAATAATATTATTCACCTTAAGAAGTTAGGAAAAGTAGTGTATTTACAAACTCAATTGGAAGATATAGAAGACCGAATACTTGAACAAGACATATTACCCTCCTTTCTAGATGAAGAAAATTTCCAAAATGATTTTATGCGTTATGTAGATAAACGGCAGCATATTTTTGAATCTGAAGCGGATTTTATTATTGACTGTTCAGGGCTTTCTATTGAAGAAGTTTCAGGGAAAATAAAAGATTTAATTTTTGTGTGATAGTCTGCCGGGTGATTTTTTTAGACCTTATACTTCGCCGTGTTTTCACTGCAAAAAAGTCAACTTTGGCGTCGTTTTTAGTTCATTAATAGTAGGGAGCAGATCTGCTATTGAGGCTCGTTTGGAATTCTGAAAAAATGAAGAGATTTTAATCTAAGATCTCAATATCAAAGCCGCGCAACAAATTAACCACATCAGGCATGCTAAATATGGCTTTGCGTATGTCATTTTCGTTGGGATTAATGTAATAGTTAATCGCATGAGTAAAATTTGCGGAATATAATGTTGTTTTTCCAAATTGGCTTTTTTCAAGATCTGTTGACACAAAGCTTGCGCCGGTTAAATCAGCAGATCTAAAATCTACATCACACGCTTCACATTTTTCAATAGTAAGCTCTTTTAGCTCTAGATCGTAAAAACTTGAATGACTGATGTTTGATTCGTAAAATTGAAAAGGACTGCTTAATTTGACATGTGGCCACTTAAGTTTTGTCCAATTGATACCAATGACTTTAGATTCAGAAAAGATCACTTCACTAAAGAATGAGTTGTCAAATATGGCAGCGCTAAGATTGCAAGCCTTGAATTCGCAATCGATAAATTTACATCCATTGAGCTGAGTTTCACTGAAATTACAGTTAACAAATTGACAATTTTCAAATATTTTATTCTGCAATATTTTACCAGAGCGATTTATATCAGAAAATAGAGTGTCATAAAATTCATTGTTTTTAATTAAGTCATTAATCTTGGCTGGTGATAGCATTCACAGTCTCTTCGTAGATTACGCGGAATTTTTTCATATTGTCATTCTAACATGTTTGACTACATACACCCAAAGCGAATCATATTTTTTTACCACTTGAATAATTTGTCAAAAGCCAATAAATTAGACCGTAAGGGAGCGTTGTCAAATATGGGACAGCCTGAAAACAACCAATCACTTGATTGTTGTATAATTTGACCACTAAGAGGAGTTCGTGTTATGAAAATAGTTGTTATTGGTGGAACAGGTACCATTGGAAAGGCAATAGTCCATGAACTTAGCCCAAGGCATGAAATTATTTCAGTGGGCCATAAAAGTGGTGAGATGCAAGTTGATATTAGTGATTATGAATCAATACATAATATGTATGAAAAGCTAGAAAATATTGATGCCATCATTTTAGCGACCGGCATCGTACACTTTGGCGCTTTAAAAGACATGAAGCCCAAAGATTACGAAATTGGAATAAACAGTAAACTCATGGGGCAAGTTAATGTCGTATCCACTGGGTTAAAATATGTAAATGACAATGGATCATTTACGTTGACAAGTGGAATATTAAATCGTGATCCGATTCAATATGGTAGTTCTGCTGCTATGGTAAATGGAGCCATTGATGGTTTTATTAAAGGTGCAGCAATAGAAATGCCCAGAGGTATTAGAATTAATGGGGTGAGTCCTACTGTAATATCAGAGAGTATGGAAAATTATGCTCCATACTTTAGGGGCTACGAGCCTGTACCTGCGGCTCGTGCAGCGCTTGCATATAGCAAGAGTGTCGAAGGCTTACAAACAGGCCAAATATATTGTGCAGGATAAATGTGTGACATCTTTAGTGAGATCTTCAGTATATGCGTAGTTTGTATTGGTTTCGATCAGATTTAAGATTAGCTGATAATTTTGCACTTGCCGAAGCGATGCGTACCTCAGATTTTCTAATCGCTGTGTTTATATTAACTCCTGCAACTTGGAAAACACACGCTGCAGCACCCTGTAAAATCCAATTCCTACTGGAAAATTTAAAAACTTTATCAGAATCACTTTGGAACCAAGGGATCCCTCTGCTTATTCGCAAAGGCCCTTTCTTTGCAGATTGTCCAAAGGTTTTAGAAAAGCTCTGTCATCAATATGATATTGATAACTTACATTTTAACCATGAATACCCACTTGATGAACGTGAGCGAGATGAGGCTGTTACTAGACGATTGGCAAGCAGTGTGCTTGTCAGCACCTATCATCAACAATTAGTCCTGTCTCCGGGTGAAGTACTTAGTAAGCAAAATACACCGTTTCAGATATTTACTCCTTTTAAAAATGCATGGTTAGTCAAAGTGCATGAGCAACAAGCTTGGCACACGTATAAAGCAGTTAAAAAGAAATTTAAATCTAATATTAATCCTGATCCAATACCGAGTCGCCTAAAAGGATTTACGGGTCAAAAAATTGATTTGTGTTGGCAAGCTGGAGAAAAAGCAGCACAAAAAAATCTAAAAGTATTTTGTCGAGATAAAATTGATAATTACCAAAAGCATAGAGATTATCCTAACATTGATGGCACCAGTCAATTATCGCCCTATTTAGTGCAAGGTGTTATTTCTCCAAGACAATGTATTACCGCTGCATTGGATGTGTGTGATCTTCTTGATATTTTTAGTATAAAGAAAAATGAAGGCGTGGCTACATGGATATCTGAAATAATCTGGCGTGAATTTTACCATCATATTACTCATTTCCACCCGGATGTTTGTCGTTACAAGCCGTTTAAATTAAAGACAGACAATATTCCTTGGCGACATGATAGTAATGCATTAGAAGCATGGAAAAATGGTATGACAGGTTTTCCCATTGTGGATGCAGGCATGCGACAATTATTAAAAACCGGTTGGATGCATAACCGATTGCGCATGATCACTGCGATGTTTTTAAGCAAAGTTCTCTTGCTCGACTGGCGTCTAGGTGAGAAGCACTTTATGGAGCATTTAATCGATGGAGATTTTGCTGCAAATAATGGTGGTTGGCAGTGGTGCGCATCAACAGGTACCGATGCTGTTCCCTATTTTAGGATTTTTAATCCAACGATTCAAAGTCAACGTTTTGACCCGTCCGGTGACTTTATTCGGCGATTTTGCCCGGAGTTATTTCATCTTAATAATAAAGTGATTCATAATCCTTTTGCTTTTGGCGTAAAGCCTGGTGACCTAGATTATGTCCTCCCGATTGTGGATTATAAAGCTATGCGTCAAAGGACGATTAATCTATTTAAAAGGCTTTAATGGTCGTTGGCATCTGTAATTTTGGGTAAAAGTCTTGGTAGATACATAATTTAAGTCTTTTTAAATCAATAAATTAGAGAAATATTGTGCAACTGAATATTCAATCGCACAGCTATAAGCTATTTTCTGAGAAAAAGTAAACCGCACTGATTTGCTATCTCAGTCATTCCGTCTTAGGAAGACTTGAAGAAAAAATGGAAAAAAATGTTGACAATACTCATGTAGCGTTGTAGCATTACATCATGGTTTTAAATGTATGAGGAAATTCTGATGAAACAAGCAAGTGTAGAAGATGGTTGGCGGTGCTTC
Organism: Gammaproteobacteria bacterium; assembly: GCA_021773305.1. Taxonomy (GTDB): domain Bacteria; phylum Pseudomonadota; class Gammaproteobacteria; order UBA1113; family UBA1113; genus JAJFKH01. The sequence goes on from JAJFKH010000039.1 coordinate 12,211, forward strand.
TTAGGATTGTGCGCTGAACTGAAGACAACGGAGGAAATGAATGATTTCTTTACTTTGTTGCTAACGATTGAAGAGAGAAAGGATATAGCGGATCGCTACTTGATTGTTCAAGATTTGCTAAAGGGGAATAAAACTCAAAGGGAGATGGCAGAAGATTTACAAGTAAGTGTTGCAAAAATTACTCGTGGATCCAATAGCTTAAAAATAATTGATGAAAGTTTCCGAAACTTTTTGGTGGAAAAAATCAAATAGTTTTATGTCTCATTTTCATCGATTGAAACCGGTAAAAATGAGGAAGTAAAATGTTTAAAGAATTAAGTTATGAAAGATTTGTAGACCTCGCGGATTCTCATCCGAGAATCGCAGTTTATAGAGAAGTGCCTGGTGATAAACTTACACCGATAAATGCATACTTGGCACTAGAAGGTTTTGCCAAAGAAATCACCTTACTTGAATCAAGCCCTAAAGAAAAAGCATTGGGACGCTATTCATATTTATGCTTTGATCCAATTGCAGAAATAAAATCTAATGGCAAAGAAGTTATTATTCGTCATAACAAACAGACGAAAAAATTAATATCAGATCCTTTTAAAATCCTTCGTTTATACCAGTCAAAGTTGTTTTCCAAAATAGATCATCCTCTTTCTGGATTTATAGGAGGTATGGTTGGTTTTATGAGCTACGACGCTATTCGATTAATCGAGGAGATACCTAACGGAAATAAGGATGAAGACAATATTCCTGATATGCTTTTTAGATTCTACAGCAAAAATATTACTTTTGATCATCAAACAGGGAAAGTTATCATATCCACAGTTGCAGAGGTGAATGCTGATGATGCGCTTGATGTGGTATATAAACAAGCAATAGATAAAATTAATAAAATCAGTAATCAATTGCTTAGCTATAACAATGAAACTCATGAGTCTTTAAAAAAATTAAATCAAAACGTTAAGCAAGTTAATGTCGATACCGATGATGCAACCTATAGAAAGATGGTTGAGCGTGCAAAACAAAATATTATTGAAGGTGATGTATTTCAGGTTGTTCTTTCTAGGAAATTTAATGTTAATACAACAGCAAAACCTTTTGATATATATCGCGCATTAAGATTTAGTAATCCTTCACCTTATATGTTTTATATTGAAGCCGATGACTATATTATAAGTGGCGCATCACCTGAAAAGCTGATCAGCATAAAAGATAGAGTTATTGAGTCATGCCCATTAGCCGGTACTTCCCCAAGAAGCGAGGAGTCTGATAGTCTCATAGCCAAAGAACTGCTTGAGAATGAAAAAGAGGTAGCTGAGCATATGATGCTTGTTGATCTATCTAGAAATGACATTGGTGCTGTTGCAGTGCCAGGTAGTGTTAAGGTAACGAAATTAAAAGAAATAGAAAAATATACACGAGTGATGCATATCTCATCAACAGTCCAAGGATTGTTACGAGATGATATGGATGTTTTTGATGCAATAAAAGCGTCTTTTCCAGCAGGAACGTTATCAGGAGCGCCAAAAATTAGAGCGATGGAAATAATAGATGAATTAGAAAGCTCACGAAGAGGGATTTATGGAGGGGTTATCTGCGGGATTGACAGTCAAGGTAATCTTGATAGCTGCATAGCAATCCGTACCACCTTAATAAAAAATGGTATTGCTTCTGTCAGGGCGGGGGCTGGTGTTGTATTTGATTCAGAATCACAAGCTGAGGCGGATGAAACTCGCCATAAAGCAAAAGCAATCTTAGAAGGTATTTTATTAGCAGAGGGGCAACAATCATGATTTTAATCATAGATAATTACGACAGTTTCACTTATAACCTTTACCAATTTATTTCTCAACTAGTAGCAGAAGTTAAGGTTGTAAGAAATGACAAAATTTCTATCGAAGATATTAGTCAACTATCTCCAAGAGGAATTGTTTTGTCTCCCGGCCCGGGGAAACCTGAAGATGCAGGCGAGTGTATTAATATTATAAAAAATTTCTCAGGAAAAATTCCAATGTTGGGTATTTGTCTCGGGCATCAGGCAATTGCTGTTGCATTTGGTGGTGCCGTTATTAAGTCAAATGAAATAGTACACGGAAAAAGTTCACTTGTATTCCATAACCGAGAAACTTTATATAAAAACGTACCTTTGCCTTTTCAAGCTGGGCGATACCATTCTCTTATTGTAGAAAAAAACTCACTTCCTCCGCAACTGAAAATAGAATCCGAAACTTCTGACCAGATCATAATGGGTTTAAGACACATCGAGCATCCAACTTTCGGATTACAATTTCACCCTGAGTCAACATTGTCAGAGTGTGGCATGAATGTTGTTGAAAATTTCATTTTGAACTGCAAATTGGAGACTACAGCATGTTGAAAGAATGTATTCAAAAGTTGCTTCGAAAAGAAAACTTGAGTGTTGTGAATATTGAGTCAGCACTAAAGGAAATCATCACTAAAAATAATGAAGCTCAGACAGCCGCGTTTTTAACGTTGCTCAGAGCAAAAGGTGAAACGGCTGAGGAAATCTATGGGTTTGTCAAAACGATGAAATCTATGATGCTCGTGAGTAATGTGTCTCATAAAGTATTAGATATTGTAGGTACAGGAGGCGATGGCTTTAATACGGTTAATATTTCCACTGGATCGGCTTTACTTGCTGCAAGTTGCGGTGTAAAAATTGCAAAGCATGGTAATCGATCAGTTTCATCAATGTCAGGATCAGCAGATGTTCTAGACTGTCTTGGCATAAATATAGATATTTCCCCATCAGAAATACTAGAATGTATTGAGTCAGCTAATTTTGGGTTTTTCTATGCACCAAACTTTCATCCAGCATTGAGCAAGGTTAAGTTAATTAGGAAAAAATTGGGTTTGCCTACAGCATTTAATCTGGTTGGCCCACTGCTTAATCCAGCCCAGGCACAGTTTCTAATGGTTGGTGTTTCTGATCCAACGTATTTAAATATTATTGCAGACGTTTTGCTTAAGCTTGATGTGGAGCGAGCTATGGTGTTTAATTGTTCAGGTTTAGATGAGATCTGTTGCGTGGGTTCAATAGAAATGGTTGAAATTTATCAAGCAAGCAAACATAAATATATTTTTGATCCAATTGATTATGGGTTTGAAAGATGCACGATCAAGAGTCTACAAGGTGGTTCAGCAGAGGAAAATTCTGAAATACTAAAATATTCGCTAAAAGGTAATCCTGGTGCAATATCTGATACTCTAGTGTTAAATGCGGGCCTGGCTAATTACATGTATGGACTATGTGATACAAAGGAGGAAGGCATATCTATGGCAAGAGAAGTTCATCTTAGCGGTGCCGCATATAAATTACTTGATAAATTAATCGCTAAAACAGAGTCAATGTTAAAATTTTCGGAGGCTAGCCATGCATGATATTTTGAAAGAAATTATTAACCAGAAGCAAATTGAAGTATCAACTCTGAAAAACCAATTGCCTGACAATATCAATTTTGATGAATTGAAGCATAAAGCCAATTTGAAAAGTTTTAAACAAGCTATTAAAGGTGGGAAACTATCATTTATTGGAGAGATTAAGAGAAAATCGCCTTCAAAAGGTGTGCTGACATCAATTTCAGATCCATTTTATTTGCTTAAAGAATACTTAGAAGGTGGAATATCAGCAGTTTCAGTTTTAACAGACCAACATTATTTTTCCGGTTCTATTGCGGATCTTGAAAATATTGCAAGTCATCTTGAAAGATCAAGCGTTCCTATTTTAAGAAAAGATTTTATCATTGATGAAGTACAAATCGTCGAGTCGATTTTAGCAGGGGCAAATGCTATTTTACTTATCGTTTCTGTGCTAAAAGAGAAGACAAAAGATTTATTGTTATATGCAAGAGAACTAGGAATAGATGTTATAGTTGAAGTGCATGATATAGATGAGCTGGAGTTTGCTGTGAATATAGATGCAAAAATTATTGGTATTAATAATCGAGATCTACATACTTTTGCAGAGGATATAAATGTTTGTCTTAATTTGGCTCAATATATTCCTGATAGTATTTTGAAAATTGCTGAATCCTCAATCAAAACTTTAGATGATATCGAAAAAGTTAATGAAGCAGGTTTTGACGCTGTACTAATGGGCGAAGCATTAGTTACGGCAGAAAAGCCCTCGGTAAAACTTAGTCAAATGAGGGATGTGCTATGACGCACAGGGAACAAAAAATAAAAATTTGTGGTGTTAGATGCCCAAGTGTTGCCTACAATGCGGCAAAGCTAGGTGCTGATTATATTGGTATGATTTTTCACAAGCCATCAAAACGGTATGTGAATTTAAAAACAGCGAAATTAATTGTTGAATCTGTGGAACGTGGTGGTGCGGTATCTGTAGCAGTTTGTGTGGATCAATCTGCTGAAGAAATAATCCAACTCTCTCGTGACTTGAACATAACTATTGTGCAGCTTCATGGAGATTTGCCTCGTAAGCAACATGCTCAGTTACCAGAGTATTTAGTGAGAATATATGTATTGAATGTAGACAAGTCTGGAGTTGTTATTAATCAAAATGATAGTTTCATAAAAGATTTAGATGTTAATCGTGATTATATCTTGTTTGATGGACTTGTAGGCGGCTCTGGTGAGAGTATAATAACAGATAGGATTCAACATGCAGCAGGAAAATTTAGATATTTTGTTGCCGGAGGATTAAACCACAATAATATATATAATGTCCTTAATAACTGTAATCCAAATGGGGTAGATGTATCAACAGGAGTGGAAAATTCTCATGGTGAGAAGGATGTAGGTTTAATTAAACAATTTATCTCACAAATTAATGGGCGAGGGGGGTAGCGGTGAATATAAAGTTGAATAAAGAGCAAACTCGATTTGGAAGTTTTGGCGGTATATACATGCCTGAATCTCTAATGGCTCCAATCAAAGAATTAGCTACTTATTTTCAAAAGCTAAAACTAGATGAAGATTTTATCTCAGAATTTAGAGATTTACTTAAAAACTATGCAGGCCGTTCAACACCATTAACTGAAGTAAAAAGGTTTAGAAAAGAATTTAGTGGCCCACGATTATTTTTAAAACGCGAAGACTTGCTACACACGGGAGCGCATAAAATCAATAATGCATTGGGGCAGTGTTTGTTAGCAAAAAAAATGAAAAAAAATAGAATAATTGCTGAGACAGGTGCGGGGCAGCATGGTGTAGCAACGGCCACGGCTTGTGCGCATCTTGATCTTGAATGTGTAATTTACATGGGTGAAAAAGATATAGAGCGCCAATTACCCAATGTTGAAAAAATAAAATTACTTGGCGCTAAGATTGTTGCAGTCAATGCTGGCTCAAAAACCTTAAAAGATGCTGTTAATGCCGCACTTAGGGATTATGCATCTAACTTTGAAACAACTCATTATTGCCTAGGATCTGCACTTGGCCCATACCCTTATCCTCAAATGGTTGAATATTTTCAATCTGTGATTGGAGAAGAAACACAAGAACAATGCCATAAAGAATTTGGTAAAGATCCGGATTTAATTATCGCCTGTGTCGGTGGTGGCTCAAATGCTATAGGCATCTTTTCTCAATTTATCAATAATGAAAAAGTTAGGCTCGTTGGTGTTGAAGCAGGTGGGATGAGTAGCAAACCAGGTGAACATGCAGCCCGTTTTACTGGTGGTAGTCCAGGGGTTTTACATGGGTGTTATAGCTATTTATTACAAAATGAAGATGGGCAAGTTATGAATACACACTCTATTTCTGCCGGTCTTGATTATCCTATGGTTGGGCCTCATCACTCAGCCTTGTACGAAAATAAACGTGTTGAGTATGATTCTATAACGGATGCAGAAGCGTTAATGGCATTTAAGAGTTTATCTAAAACGGAGGGTATTATTCCCGCATTAGAGTCTTCTCATGCAATTGGCTTTTATATTAGAGAAGCTGGAAATTTGGATGCAAACAGTGTTGTTGTTATTAACTTGTCAGGTCGTGGTGATAAAGATTTGCCAAAATTACTGTCAGAGGGTTTAGTATGAATTTATTAAAGCAAGTATTTAGTGGTCGCAAAGCTTTTATTGCCTACATTACAGCAGGCCATCGAAGTATTGAATACACAGAACAAGCCGCTTGTGCGCTTGTTGAAGGTGGTGTGGATATTTTAGAAATAGGCATTCCATTTTCTGATCCCATCGCTGATGGCCCAATAATACAAGATGCAATGAATGAAGCACTGGAAGCATCAGTGAGCATCCAGTCAGTATTAAATGCTGTTCGTAATATCAAGAAACAGACTCAAGTCCCCATCGTTCTTTTTACATACTATAACCCTTTAATAGCTATTGGTCTCAATGAAGTGTTGTCAGATATTGCAGAGGCTGGTGTGGATGGAATTTTAGTTGTTGATTTGCCAATTGAAGAATCGAAAATATATTTTAAACAATGTCAACTAAATAAACTGGAGCCTATTTGCTTGTTATCTCCATCAACAGATGAAAATCGAATAAGAGACATAAATAAACATTGTAATTCTTTTCTTTACTACGTTTGTAGAAATGGGACTACCGGTATTAAAGATGCTCTGCCATCTAATTATATGGAAAAAATCGAAACCATCAACTCTCTTTCAGATAATCCTGTTGTGAGTGGGTTTGGAATTGGAAATCGATCGCTTGCAGCACAAGCATTACAGCATGCAGATGGTTTTGTGGTTGGCTCTGCATTTGTTAATGCTATTTCTAATGGGGCAAGTCCTTCTGACTTGAAAAATTTAGCAACTGAAATTGATCCGAGGTGAAGTTATGATACTTTTTTTAAATAAAGATGCGCAAATGAATGAAATCGAAAACCTAAGGGATCGACTTCGTTTTATGGGTTTTGAGACAACTATTGGAATAGAAGAAGATCACAAAGTGATAGCAATCACTCATGGTGTTGATAGTAGTGTATGTGTTGAACTGTTTAAAGACTTGCCATTAGTTGAAAAGGTTACTCCATTTGACGATAATTTTAAATTAGTTGGGAAAAATATTCGTAAGAGTAAATCTGTTATTAATATTAATGGAATAGAGATAGGAAAAGATGAATTTATTGTGATGGCTGGCCCTTGCTCTATAGAATCTAGGGAGCAAATATTTTCAATTGCAAAAGAAGTTAGTAAAGATGGTGCGACTATATTAAGAGGCGGTGCATTTAAGCCAAGAACTTCTCCGTACGATTTTCAAGGCCTAGGTGAGCAAGGATTACAATTTTTACGAGATGCAGCAGATGCTTTTGGTTTGCTTTGTGTATCCGAGGTTATGAGTACGGATGATGTTGCTATGGTTGAAAAATATGTGGACATTCTTCAGCTTGGAGCAAGGAATATGCAAAACTATAGTTTGCTTAAAGCCGTTGGAAAAGCAAGGAAGCCTGTATTACTAAAGCGAGGCTTATCTGCTACCTATAAAGAATTTTTATCTGCTGCTGAATATATCATTAGCTCAGGAAATCCAAATGTAATTTTATGCGAACGAGGAATAAGAACCTTTGAAACATATAGTCGAAATACTCTTGATATAGCTGCGGTTCCTATTTTAAGGGAACTAACGCATCTTCCAATTATTATTGATCCTAGTCATGGAGTTGGTTTAAGAAATGCTGTTCCACCTATGGCAAATGCTGCAATTGCGGTGCAAGCTGATGGTGTGATTGTAGAAGTGCATACGACCCCCGACAAATCAATTTCCGATGCCGCACAGACAATTTCCACAACAGCATTTTCCGAAATGATGAGCACATTGCGAAAAATTGGTATGGTGCTTGGTATGCATGTCAAGGAGGCGCAGGTATGATGAGTTATGAGGTAAAATATTCAAACTTATCCGGAAGTGTTATTGCACCGCCATCTAAGTCACATACATTAAGAGCTATTCTATTTGCAAGTATGGCTTCAGGCAAAAGTAAAATACACAATTATTTAATATCACCGGATACTGTTGCAATGCTTGATGCTTGTCAAAAGCTCGGTGCTCAAATTAAGCAGACAGATACTTCAATTGAAATTATAGGTGTAACTGGCAAACCAAAATTGCCAGATGACGTGATAAATGCTGGAAACTCTGGTCAAGTATTACGTTTTGTCGCGTCAGTTGCAGCATTAGTTGACGGACATGTTGTGCTCACAGGTGATCACTCTGTTAGGTTTAATCGGCCTATCAAACCACTCATGAAAGGGTTATCTGATCTAGGTGCGATTTGTGTTACGACTAAAAAGGATGACCATGCGCCAATAATTATCAAGGGACCCATTTCCCCAGGGCATGCGGTTTTGGATGGTGCTGATTCCCAACCCGTGTCGGGTTTGCTTATCGCGAGTGCATTTTTGGATGGCGTGACAAAGATTGAGGTCAATAATCCAGGTGAAAAACCATGGGTAGGTTTGACATTAGCTTGGTTTGACAGGCTAGGGATTAAATATACGAATGAAAATTATGAATTTTACACTGTTAAAGGTGGTGAAATTATTCGTGCTTTTGAATACACGGTTCCTGGTGATTTTAGTTCGATCGCCTATCCGCTTGTAGCAGCCTTGATCACTCAATCGAGTCTTATCATTAAAAATATTGATATAAACGATTCTCAGGGAGATAAAAAAATCATTCATGCTCTTCAAAATATGGGAGCAGATATTGCTGTGAAGGGAAATGCTATTATTGTGGAGCCAAGTGAAATGTTAACTGGCTGTGATATTGATGTGAATGATTTTATTGATGCCTTGCCGATACTTGCTGTGGTCGGATGTTATGCAAAAGGCACGACAAGATTGCTTAATGCAGGGATTGCGCGTAAAAAAGAAAGCGATCGCCTGGCAATGATGACATTAGAACTCAATAAAATGGGGGGCAATGTGATAGAAAAAGACGACTGTCTTATCATTCAAGGTGCGAGTTTGCACGGGGCCAATCTCAAAGGACATAGTGATCATCGTGTCGCAATGTCACTGACTATTGCTGCCCTTGGGAGCAAAATAAAAACAACTATCAATGGTGTATCGTGTATTGCAAAAAGTTATCCTAAATTTGTTGAAGATATGCAGTCTTTAGGTTGTTCGATTGAGGTGCTAGAATCAAGATGACTTTATGTGAGTTGAATTATGATAGTTGCAATTGTTGCTGAAAAATATACCGGTAATTTATTAAAGGCGATTCAATCTGTTCAGGATGATGTGGATATTCTTGAGTTGCGCCTTGATTTTTTAATTGAAATTGAAAAAATTGAATTAAAAAAAGTGATAGCCAAAATTAATAAACCCTATATTTTAACCCTTCGTCCAGTTAACCAAGGAGGGCTTTTTAAGGGAAGTGAAAGTCAACGGCTGGCTATTTTGTACGAATTTGCAGAGTTAGAGCCAACCTATATTGATGTAGAGTGCTCGGTTGATGATTCATTTATAAACAAGCTTCACCAATCGTATCCGTCAATCAATATTATACGTTCTTACCATAATTTTTCAGAAACACCTGAAAATCTCAGTGAAATACTATTGTCAATGTTTCATTCTTATGTTAGTGCATATAAAGTTGTGACTTATGCAAAAACGACGATAGATAATCTCCGGGTGTTACATTTTGTAACGAAGCATGCACAAAATATCAAACTGGTTGCCCACTGTATGGGTTCTTTAGGCTTGCCATCACGGGTGATTGGTGCGGCCCTTGGTAATTATTTTACTTATGCAAGTCTTCCTGAAAGAGAGGTTCCTCTGCCATACTGCCCTGATGTGCGTACACTCATCGACATTTATTCTTTAAAAAAATTGAACAAAAAAACAAAGATATTCGCTTTGCTGGGTGATCCTGTTGAGCACAGCGTCGGGCACTTATTTCATAATCAAAAATTTACTGAACTTAGGGAAAATGCAGTGTATTTAAAAATAAAATTAAATGAATATGAGCTAGTTGATTTTTTAAAATATATAAAAGGACTTCCTTTTCATGGGTTTAGTGTCACGATGCCTCTGAAGGAAAAGATACTTCCTTATATAAATGTTCCTGATATAAACTGCCAGATGATTGGGGCAGCGAATACAATATCTATAAAGGGAGGGCAGTCATATGCAATAAATACAGATGGTGTGGGTGCTTTAGACGCGATTGAAAGTCAGTGTCTAATTGAAGGTTGTCATGTCTTAATTATTGGCGCGGGTGGCGCTGCAAAAGCCATTGCTCATGAATGTCACTTGCGAAAACCTTTGTCTCTTACAGTTGTCAATAGAACTTTATCTACCGCTCAGACACTCGCAGGAAAGGTTAATGGTATTGCATATGATATCAATTCATTTGAGCCTAGAAAAATGGAGCCCTATAACATTATTATCAATACTATTCCTAATACTGAGCAAAATGATGCGGCGGTTCTGAAAATCATCAATCCTTGTCTTTCAAATCAATCTGTTTTTATGAATATTGATTACTCAAAAAAAACTTCCTTGCTTTTAATGAAAATTAAAGAAGCAGGCTGTATTATGCTTGATCCTTCAAGCATGTTTATCAATCAAGCGCTTCGACAGATTGACTACTGGTTTCAAAGATAAATGCCATATAGGCTCGGTAATTTCACCTACGTTAAATATTAGGTTCTGTCGCAAAACCAACTCATAATGTGGTAAAGTCTGAATCAATCAACAGAATCTAGGAAATAAGCAGAAATGGGTTTCAAAGGTAAGCATTTTATGAAAGATATTATTTTGATGGCAGTGCGTTGGTATTTAGCGTATTCACTAAGCTATCGTGATATTTGAGAAGGATCCTCGAAAATGGCCCCAGAGGGATCCTCAGTTGGCCTCACCTAGCTGTTTATTAATACTACACTAAAATTTCTCAATATTTAGTCACTTTGCCTCCTTATTTAGCTGTTTCTTAAATTGTAATCGTGTCATTACCAAGGGAAACTGTCGTATTAACTACCAAGCGACTTTGTCGTAGGACTATATCGGTTGTGGAAAATAAGATCAACTGCCGATTGACTTTAATGAGAACAAAAATAGCTGTATGGCCACTTTAGCGACGAGTTTTTTTTCGTATTTTGGGTCACGATTGGGGCTAGCCCCCAAACCCCCATGCTCGCCGCATGGCAGGCGTGCAGCATGCTGCACGCCTTGCAACAGCATACCGAATGAATAGGATTGTCAATGACTACTCGCTGGGCTGTGTTCCTCATTGACAATCCTATTCATTCTGAAGCATTGCTTAGATGGTTATGATAAAACTTAGGCGGGCTGAGCTAGCAATGTAGATTTTTGGTAACTACTTACACCCCGGTATGAATTAATTTTAAAATAAAACGAAAAAAGACTTGACAGCATTTTTCACCTTCTATTTAATTTTTCCTAAGCCCCCTAAAAGAGTACCTTTATGACTTAGCTACAGATCCAACACGATCGTGAAGGGTTGTTTTTAACTTCAGTGAAGCATCAATGCAATTTAACGCAACCACAGCCATCCTGACGCGCCGAAAAACTCTATGTTATAATACGGCCATACATTAACATGGTTGCGGATGTTCTTATGGCCAGTATTGACAAACAATCGGTGCGTAGCAAATTTGATGAAATAAAATCAAATTTTCAAGAACAGGTAGATTCAGGCAAAGTGAACCCAGAGGTTTCGGCCATGTTTAATGCTCTCATTATGTTATTTGAAATTGTGCTAAGCATCTTCCTCGAAAGAAAAACTAAAAAAAACAGTAAAAACTCTAGCATCCCACCCTCACAAACTAATAAAGATGAATCTGCCCTTGGCAGCCAAGGTAGTAATAGCAAAGGCAAAAATGAAAACAACGCTATTGCCAATAATACGAGGGTCAATGAAACCATTACCTTGATCCAAGTGAATACATGTAATATTTGTGGTGAAGATCTCAGTCAGGCACCGGCTCATGAATGCGAACGACGAACAAAAATTGACATTATTTTTGAAAAAACGATGGCGCATTTTGATGCTGAAATTAAACAATGCACCGCTTGCAAATCAACTGTCAAAGGACAATTTCCTTCTGATATGCCTGGCCCCTTACAGTATGGTAATGGTTTGAAAGCCTATATTATTAACTTAGCTGTTTGCCAGATGGTTGCGCTAGGTCGCATTCAAAAATTAGTGAAATCTATGATAGGTGTGGTTATTTCTGAAGCTAGTATTCTAAAATTCATTTTGCGCCTGCATCAAGCATTGGCAGATTGGGAAGCTTCTTCCATAGAAAAAATACTAAAACATCAATCGATTTATGTTGATGAAACCTCGTTGCGAGTGAATAAGAAAAATTACTGGATACATGTGCATTGTGCTGAAGATATCACGCTCAAGTTTTTGCACCGAAAGCGGGGAATAGAAGCAATAGAGTATATTAATATTATCCCTCGTTACGGCGGCGCAATCGTTCATGATTGTTGGGCATCTTATCTATCCTATAAGCATTGTGAGCATGGCTTATGTGGCTCTCATCTGTTGCGTGAATTAACCTTCGTGGTGGAATCAAATAGCTATGCATGGGCGCGCAACATGAAGCGCCTTTTGCAGGAAACGTGTAGAGCGGTTTCTAAAAGCAAAGTCAAAAAGTTGTCGGAAAAAGACTATGCCAATTTGCAGAAGCGCTATAGGAATATTCTCACGCGTGGTGAAAAAGAGCTGCCCAGTATTCCACCCAACCCGAAAGGAAGGCGAGGTAAAATAGCAAAATCTGATGCGCATAATTTATGGGAGCGACTAAAGAAACATGAAACTGCTGTCTTGCTCTTTGCAAAAAATTCTCATGTCTCCTTTACCAATAATCGTGCTGAGCGCGACTTGAGAATGGCCAAAGTTAAACAAAAAGTCTCGGGGTGTTTTCGAACAGAGATTTATGCTCAAGCTTATTGTCGAATATCTAGCTATCTGCAAACCATGGCCAATAAGGGTATTAACCCATTAATTGCGATTCAGATGGCATTGGCGGGGGAAATTGAATCATAGGGGGCAAGTAGTTACTTATAAAGAATAGATTATAATAATAAAAGATTAACAATATATTAAACCTGCGGTACCCCACTATGAAAACGAAAGACCGGATCCTCGCTCAAAATTAAATTCTTTTCAATTTCAATAAGCTGATTAATTCGTGAGTTCACAGAGCCTCCTGCTATTTTTTCCGCATAAGTAAGATATTCTTGAAAATGCCTGGCTTCAGAATACAATAGGGATGTATAAAAGCGCTCTAATTCTTCATCCAAGTATGGTGCTAACACATAAAATCGCTCACAGGAGCGAGCTTCAATCAATGCACCCAGAATAAGCGTATCAATCAACCGATATGGCTCTTGGTGGCGCACCTGCTGATACAATTCACCTGCATAACGGGCAGCATTGATTTGTCGGTACTCAATGCCTCGTTCCTGCATAATAGCCAACACTTTTTCAAAATGGCGTAATTCTTCCCGAGCTAAACGAGACATTTTTTGTAATAGTTGAGGATACTCCACATAACGGTACATCAACATAAGGGCTGTGGAGGCTGCCTTTTTTTCACAGTTTGCGTGATCAATTAAAAGGATATCTTGCTGCTTAAGCGCTGCGTCAATCCAAGCCATGGGCGTAGCACAGGGTAAGAAATCCAGTAATTCATCGATTGCTTTCATTCTTCGCCATTATGCAAATCAATGGTGGCATAGTCTTCGGGTTCATCGCTGACTTTACCACTATCCCGACGCAGATTAGCGATTTTTTGCAAATAAGACTCATCCACACCTCCTGTAACATATTCTCCAGTAAAGACACTATCTTCAAAGCGTTCAATATCTGGATTACCTTCCTTTGCAGCCTTGATGAGGTCATCGAGATCTTGATAAATTAAGCGATCCGCTCCGATGATGTCACAAATTTCTTCTGTGGTATTATTATGAGCAATCAACTCCTCTGCCACAGGCATATCAATACCATAGACATTAGGGTGACGTACTTGGGGTGCAGCAGATGCAAAATAAACATTTTTGGCTCCAGCTTCCCGGGCCATTTTAATGATTTCGTTACATGTAGTCCCTCGGACAATGGAATCATCCACTAACAATACATTTTTATCTTTAAACTCAAGCTCAATGGTATTTAATTTTCGCCGTACAGATTTTTTGCGTACTTGCTGGCCTGGCATAATAAAGGTTCTAGCGATATAACGATTTTTAACCAAGCCTTCCCGATATTTCACTCCCAAGCGAAGTGATAATGAGTAAGCTGCGGTACGGCTTGTATCGGGCACAGGCATAACCACATCGATATCGTGATTTTTCCATTCTTTTTGAATCTTTTGAGCCAACAAGTCCCCCAATTTAAGTCGCACTTTGTAAACGAGTATTTTATCCAAAATAGATTCAGGTCTCGCTAAATACACTTGTTCGAAAATACAGGGGTTTAAACTTGTGGTTGCCGCACATTGCTGTCGCTGGAGATCACTTTTTTGAGAAATAAACACTGCTTCTCCAGGTGCAATATCATTGATTAGTTGATAACCCAATGCTTGCAGTGCAACACTTTCTGAAGCAATCATATACTCAGGCCCATTATCTGATTCTCGCCTTCCTACGCAAATAGGTCTGATCCCGTTGGGATCTCGGAATCCTACAATGCCGTACCCTACGACCATGGCTATCACCGCATAAGCACCCACACAACGGCGATGAACTTCGGTAACAGCGCGGAAAATATCTTCTTTCGTTAAGTTAATCTTATGCGATTTTTCTAATTCATGAGCAAATACATTTAATATAACTTCAGAGTCAGATTGAGTGTTTAAATGACGTAAATCTGTGACCCACAGCTCCTTTTTCAATTTATCTGCGTTGATTAAGTTACCATTATGTGCCAAGACAATCCCATAGGGAGAATTCACATAAAAGGGTTGAGCTTCCGCTTGACTGGATGAGCCCGCAGTGGGGTATCGCACATGACCTATCCCCATAGGGCCTTTTAACCGTAGCATGTGCTTTTGACGAATAATATTTTGCACCAACCCGTTGGATTTTCGCAGAAACAATTGTCGCCCATCACTTGTAACCATACCAGCAGCATCTTGCCCCCGATGCTGTAGCAAAATCAATCCATCATAAATATCTTGATTCACTAAACCTTGGTTAACTGCACCAATAATACCACACATAATTAACCACCTACCACTGACCCAATTGCATGGGGAATAATATGTTTTAATCCATTTGCAGCTTGCTGAAAAAATGGAATAAGATAAGAGTCCTGCCATTTTGGATCACTAGAAAGGTGAAGCATATCCGCCCCCATCACTCCCAATGCAACAATGACTCCGCCTCGTAATAGACCAAAAGCCGCCCCTAGCATGCGATCGGTACCGCTTAGCCCCGTCTTTTTTATCAAATGAATAATCAAGTAGCTAACCAACCCTCCCACGATAAGCGCACCAAAAAATAATACACTAAAAGCAACCATCATCCGTAGGCCTGGTGTAGAAATGTGATCAATAAGAGAATCTGACACCACAGGATAAAAGTGAATAGAAATCCAGAAAGACGCAACCCACGTTATCAAAGAAAGAGCCTCTCGAACAAATCCGCGCCATAAACTAATCACCAAAGAAATCAGCAATACCCCTAAGATGATAATATCGGCGTATCCAATAATTTGACTTAAAATAACTTGTGAACTACCTTTCATAACTTAGCTCGGCGTATAGTTGATGACAATGCTTGAGAGTTTCAATTCATCCCGTAGCTTTGACGCTAAAGAAAATATTTTTCCCTGGCTAAAATCCGGCCCAACATAAACTCTATGAAGGATCTCGCCTTCCTGTTCCACTACCTGGGAAAAAGCATGATAGTTGTAACTGCGTAATTTTTCAACCAAAAAATCTGCATTTTTCTTATCCGAAAAGCTTGCTACCTGGATCACCCAAGCTTTTTCGGATAGAATAGAGAGATTTTGCGCAGAGAACTTACGATCCGGCTGTTTTTCGTTGGTTTCCAACGCTTCCTCAACAGTATCGATATCATCCGGCTCGTTGGGTACTGTGGAATCGCTCGCTTCTGCATAGAATAGTTCAGACTTATAAATTCTAGGCATTGTAGGTGTCAAATGGGTAGTTTCTACAGGGTTTAATTCTTGTTTTTCGTAGCTCATGGGCACAAAAATGACAATCAGTGCTACCGAAACGACAATAAATAAAGAAATTTGCTTTGAGTTCACGCCCGCCTCGCTACGCTTCTTGAGGGCCTAGTATAGCAAAAATTTGAGACACTGTATGAAAAGAACCAAAAACAACGATCAAATCCCCATCATTGGCTTGTTCTAGGGCTGTTTTCCAAGCAATGGCTACAGAGTCTACAATGATACTCCGATCACGTATTTTTTTAGGCAAATTTTTAACCACTTTATGGGGGCTTGCCGCCCGAGAAACCCGAAGATCTGGAAAAAACCATTCATCTACAATAGATTCAAATGGCTTAAGGGAAGCTGTTGAATCTTTGTCTTCAAGCATCCCCATAATACAAATAACCCGTCCTAAAACCTCAAGGGCTTGGATCCGTTCAGCTAGAGCATGGCATGCTTGAGAATTATGGGCCACATCAAACAGTTTCATGGGCCTACTATCAACAAATTGCTGACGCCCTAGTAAATTTGCCCCAACTAACCCTTGGCAAATAGCCTCCTGGGAAATAGAAAAATATTCGGACAAATAAGAAATCCCTTGCAGCGCAATAGCAGCATTATCCAGTCGCAAAGAAGGCTTCGGTAAATTTTTATAGTGTACCGTTTCCCCACACCAATCCCAACTCTCTTCATATTCTGTATAGGAAAAATGGACCCCCATAAAAGAAAGCTGAGTACCCAAATCTTTTGCAATTTCTTTAATGATTTTGGGTGGCTGGCTATCCCCACAAATCGCTTTTTGATTAGAACGAAAGATCCCAGCTTTTTCTTTTCCAATCGCCTCTCGGGTGTTCCCAAGCCACTCGGTGTGATCAATGTCAATATGGGTAATAATAGCAATATTCGGGTCAATCATATTAACCGCATCTAATCGCCCCCCTAAGCCAACTTCCAATAGCAAAATATCTAATGGCTCTTCCTTAAAAATGGACAACGCTGCCAAGGTACCATATTCAAAATAAGTTAACGTCATATCCTCATTAAATTGAGTCACTTGCGCAAAATGCTCACAAAGTCTTTTTTCCGAAACCATTTGGCCATTTATTTTGATTCGCTCACGATAATTCGTAATATGAGGCGACGTATAAGTTCCTACACGAAGTTGTGCGGCCAAACAAATTTTTTCAATGAGCGCAATGGTCGACCCCTTTCCATTGGTTCCTGCTACCGTGATAGCCAAAGGAGTTGGGTGTAATAAATTTAATTTTGCCGCAATCTCAGATATTCGTAAAAGCCCTAAATCCATAGCTTTGGGATGCTGCTGCTCCAACCAGGACAACCATTCATCCAAAGAAGCATGAGTCTGAGATAACGGCATAATCATTAATTATGGGTGAATTTAGCAATCAAAGAAGCGACTTTATCTCGCATCTCCCGCCGATCCACTATCATATCAATAGCGCCATGCTTTAATAAAAATTCACTCTGCTGAAAACCTTCAGGTAATGTCTCACGCACTGTCTGTTGAATCACTCGGGGGCCTGCAAAACCGATAAGGGATTTAGGCTCTGCAATAATCACATCGCCCAACATAGCTAAGCTTGCAGAAACCCCACCCATGGTAGGATCAGTTAATACAGAAATAAAAGGTAATCCTAATTGAGAGTAAGCTTTAAGCGCTGCACTGGTCTTAGCCATTTGAAATAGCGACGTTAAAGCTTCCTGCATCCTTGCTCCACCACTGGCCGAAAAACAAACTAATGATGCTTTCTGCTCTATTGCAGTATTCACCCCTCGCACAAATTTTTCACCTACAACAGCCCCCATGGATCCGCCCACAAAATTGTAGACAAAAGCACTGGCCACCACAGGCATAGATTTTAAAGTTCCACTCATCACCACAAGGGCTTCTTTCTCACCGGTAAGTTTTTGAGCTTGGGATAACCTATCTTTGTATTTTTTTGTATCACGGAACTTTAACCGATCCACGGCTTCAAGATCTTTTGCTATTTCAACTTGATCTTCTGCATCCAAAAATTGTGCTAAACGTTGCCGAGCTGACATCCTAAAGTGATGATCACATTTTGGACAAACTTCCGCATTACGCTCCAATTCTGGGCGATAGAGCACAGCGTTGCATTCCGGACATTTTGTCCAAATCCCTTCTGGAACCCCTTTCTTTTTCGCA
Organism: Gammaproteobacteria bacterium; assembly: GCA_021773305.1. Taxonomy (GTDB): domain Bacteria; phylum Pseudomonadota; class Gammaproteobacteria; order UBA1113; family UBA1113; genus JAJFKH01. The sequence continues at coordinate 30,490 of JAJFKH010000039.1, forward strand.
GATGTACGAATGCGAGAGGGTAATAATTTTTCAAACCAACTCATTTTTCACAACCATTATGAATATTATTTGCTATTATCCTAAATTCCGTAGGGAAAAGCTACTGTAGGATGGTTGTTTTTATTTTGAACAGGTTCTGTTGGGGATCTCCCACCGGTATTTGTACTTTTAATACGTCATACACTCATCAATATTAAGCACCGTTGCCTTATAGATAAGTTGACTGAGTTTACAGCAACAAAAAGACAGCGCGAGGGCTATTCCAGGACAAACCAGGGCAATCGCATTAAACTTTGCACATAAGAGCTAAGAACTGTACAATTTTGGTTTTTTTATCAGCAAGGATCACTGCCATGGAAAGCCAATTTGACACACTCATAGAGAATTTTTCACAAATTGAAGACCCTAGATTAG